>JACQEV010000093.1 GCA_016200385.1 Candidatus Methylomirabilota bacterium | reverse complement strand
TGCACCGCCTGCCGGGCCTGCGAGCTGGCCTGCTCGGTGAAGCATTACGGGGAGTTCAATCCCAGCCGCTCGCGGATCAAGGTCAACATCTTCCTTGAGGAGGCGGTCTATATCCCGACGGCCTGTACGCAATGCGACGAGGCGTGGTGCGCAAAGATCTGTCCCACGAACGCCATCCTCCGCGATCCCAGTTACATGGCGTACTATGTGGACGACAACAAGTGTGTTGGCTGCAAGATGTGCGTGCTGGCCTGCCCGTTCGGGGCCATGGAGCTGTACCCGGACCACGGCAAGGCCGAGAAGTGCGACCTCTGCCTCTCCATCGACGGCGATCCGGAGTGCGTGAAGTTCTGCACGCCGGGCGCGCTCCTCTTCACCGATGAGGACGTGAGCGTCAAGGCGAAGCAGCTCGCTACGGCCCTTCGGCTGAAGGAGACGTACAAGGAGGTGACGGCCTGATGGGATGGACAGGGACGATCCTCAGGGTCAATCTGAGCAACGGCAGTGTCGCGAAAGAACCGCTCGATCGGCAGTTGGCAAGAGAGTATATCGGCGGCCGCGGCCTGGCGACGAAGATCCTCTACGATGAGATCGATCCGAAGCTCGAGGCACTTGGGCCGGCCAACACATTGATCCTCGCCACTGGCCCGCTCACCGGCACCAGTGCGCCGACCGGCGGGCGCTACATGGTGGTGACCAAGTCCCCCCTCACCGGTGCCATCGCCTGCTCGAACTCCGGCGGGTACGTCGGCGCGGAGATGAAGTACGCCGGCTACGATATGGTGATCGTCGAGGGGAAGTCGGCAACCCCGGTCTACCTCTGGGTCTACAATTATAGGGTGGAAATCCGGGAGGCCGCCAAGGTCTGGGGCAAGTCCACGCACGAGACCGAGGATATCCTTCGGGATGCCACCGACGCGGAGGCCAAGATCAGCAGCATCGGCCCGGCGGGCGAAACACTCAGCCTCACGGCCTGCGTCATGAACGACAAGCACCGTGCCGCGGGCCGCTCCGGGGTCGGGGCGGTGATGGGCTCGAAGAACCTGAAGGCTGTGGTCTTCCGCGGCACCAAGTCCGTCAAGGTGGCTCAGCCCAAGGAGTTCATGCACGCCTGTCTGGCTGCCGTGACGAAGATGGCCAAGAACCCGGTGACGGGCAAGGGCCTGCCGCTGTACGGTACCCCCGTGGTCCTGAATATCATCAACTCCCACGGCTTCATGCCAACCAAGAACTACCAGTTCGGCCAGTTTGCCGGCGCCGAGAAGATCAGCGGCGAGACGATCCGCGACGATATCCTGACCCGGAACAAGGGGTGTTTCGCCTGCACCATCGCCTGCGGGCGCGTGACCGAGATCACGTCAGGGAAGCACAAGGGGTCGGGCGAGGGGCCGGAATACGAGACCGCCTGGGCCTTGGGCGCGATGACCTTCGTTGACGATCTGGCGGCAGTGACCAAGGCGGGCTACCTGTGCAACGAGTTGGGAATGGACACCATCGAGGCGGGCGTCGCAATAGCTACCGCCATGGAGCTATTCGAGCGGGGTTACATCCCGGAGCGGGAGATCGGCCGCCCGCTCCGCTTCGGCGACGCCGACGCCCTGGTGGAGATGACGGAGAAGCTGGGCAGGGGCGAGGGATTCGGGGCGATTCTGGCACTGGGCGGGGCCAGAGTTGCAGAGCGGTATGGGCACCCCGAGCTGTTCATGGGAGTGAAGAAGCAGGCATTTGCCGCCTACGACGGCCGCGGCGCCCAGGGGATGGCCCTCGGGTATGCGACCTCCAACAGGGGCGCCTGCCACCTGCGCGGCTATACGATTTCGACCGAAGTCTTCGGCGTTCCGCAGAAGATGGACCCGTTCGTCACCGAGGGGAAGGCAGCCGCCTCCAAGGCGTTTCAGGATGTCACCGCCTTCGTCGATTCCGCGGGCATTTGCCTTTTTACCACGTTTTCTCTCGGAGTGGACGACCTCCATGCCATGCTGGAGCCGGCGACCGGCGCAGGCTATACGCTAGACGAGGTGATCAAGATCGGCGAACGGATCTGGAATTTGGAGCGGCTGTTTAATCTAAGGGCCGGTCTCAGCGGAAAAGACGACACACTGCCCAAGCGGATTCTGACGGAGGCCATTCCGGAGGGGCCTGCCAAGGGTAAGGTGGCCCGCCTCGCCGAGATGCTCCCCGAGTACTATCGGCTTCGGGGGTGGACCCCGCAGGGGGTGCCGACGCCAGAAAAGCTGAAGGAACTGGCGCTCGCGTAACCCTCCCTTCGTCATGCCTGAAGTGAGGTTCCTCGGCGAGATCCGAAAGGCCGCAGGAATGGCCACATTCGGGATCGACGCCGGGACAGTAGAGGAGCTCCTGGAACAGTTGAGGCGGCTTATGGGCCCCGCGTTCCAGGAGTTCTTGTTTGGTGGGGGAGCACGGCTTCAGCAAGATGTCGAGGTATTGGTCAACGGTCGGAATATCTCATTTCTTGACGGACTCAAGACTGCTCTCGCCTCCTTTGACCAAGTCACGCTGTTCATCAACGGTGTAAGGGGATTTCCCGGTGGATAATCAGTATGGGTAAACTTCATCACGTCATCATCGGAGCAAGCGCAGCCGGCCTGGAGGCGGTGGAAGCGATCCGCCGAGTGGACAAGGAGTGTCTGATCACGGTGGTCTCCAAGGAGCCGATGCCGCTCTATTCGCGGGTCGGCCTCACCCACTTCATCTCCCGCGAGGTCGGCTACGACGGGATGCAGATGCGGAATGACGGCTACTTCGACCGGATGAGGGTGCGAGGGTTGATGGGCGTGACGGCCCTCTCCGTCGATCCCAAGGCACGCCGGGTGAAGCTGAGCAATGGCGAGAACCTCGCCTACGATAATCTGCTCGTGGCGTCCGGTTCCCATGCCGCCACGCCACCGATCCCGGGAACGGATCTCAAGGGCGTCTACCCCTGTATTACCAACGACGATGCCAGAAACATTGACGATGCGATCCCCAACGTCAAAGAGGCAGCCGTCATCGGCGCCGGCCTGATCGGGATCCAGGCGGTTGACGCACTCGCCCGCCGCGGCCTGAAGACAGCCGTGATTGAAATGATGCCGCACGTCATGCCCGCCATGGCCGATGAAGTCTCTGCGAGGATGGTGGAAGAAGGGCTTCGGGCGGCCGGACTGACGGTGAGGGTCGGCGTCAGGGCGACGGAACTGTTGGGCAAGAACGGCCACATCACCAGCGTGAAGGTCGAGACCGGCGAGGTCATCCCGTGCCAGCTCCTGGTGATGGCCGCCGGCGTTGTACCCAACGTCGATTTCCTCGATGGGACCGGCGCGAGGATGAACGCGATCTGGCCGGAGGCGCTGAACCAGGGACGGATCGCTGGGCTGAATATGGCCGGGGTCGCCACCTCATACGAGGGATCGATGGCGATGAATGTGACGGCGGTCCTGCATATCCCGGTCGCGTCGATCGGCCTCTGGAATCCCAAGGAGGGGCGCTATCAGATCCGGGAGGTCCGGGATGACCGGAAGCGCATCTACCGCAAGCTGGTCTTCGACGGGGATCAGCTCGTGGGGGCGATGCTGTTGGGGCGGTTCGAGGATTCCGGCATCCTCCACAACATGATCCGCACCAAAACTACTTTCACACTGAAGCCGCACCACTTGGCGCCGGCTACGGTCCGATGGGGGACGGTCCTGCGGGCGATCGACAAGGCCGGCAAGCTGTGAGAAGAAACACGGTCAGATTGCGGCGCTCCCTTCGGCGAAGCTCAGGGCAGGCCTTTCAGTCGCTCGCAATGGGTATAAAGGTCATGGATTGTTGATTCTTTGTTGGTCATTGCGTTGCAACTGCTCGACCATGCACGATATTAC
>JACQEV010000100.1 GCA_016200385.1 Candidatus Methylomirabilota bacterium | reverse complement strand
TGTCGGCTCGCCCGATGGTCTACGACGCCCGCCTCGATCTCTGGAGTCTCACGCTCACATTAGAACCTGGCCGATACGAGTACAAGTTCTTCGCGAACGATCGGGAGTGGTGGAACGACCCCTGCGCGCCGAAAGTGCCGAATGTCTGGGGGAGTGAGAACTCGTATATCGATGTCGGGTAGGAGGTTCGGCGTGTTCCCGAGCGTCACCGCCAATGAGATGAGGGAGATTGACCGCCTGATGGTGGAGGAGATGGGCATCGGGCTCCTTCAAATGATGGAGCATGCGGGAAGGAATCTCACCGAGGTGGCTCGAAGCCTCCTCGGAGGTGAACTCAAGGGTCGAAAGATCGTGGTGTTGGTCGGGCCGGGGAACAATGGGGGAGGAGGGATGGTTGCTGCCAGACACCTCGAGAACGGCGGGAGCTTGGTCGCGGTGGTCCTGGCTCAGGACCCGATGCGCCTGAAGGAAGTCCCCGCGCACCAGCACGCGACCCTTAGCCGGATGGGGGTCCGGATCGGCGTATTCGACTCCGGGGAGGCCGAGGAGTTGGCTGCTTGGATGGGCCCGAGTGATCTCGTGATCGATGCGCTCCTCGGGTACAGTCTGAACGGCCCGCCTCGCGGAGCGATCGCTTGGCTCATTCGTCAGGTCAACGGGATCGGTCATCCGATCCTGGCGCTGGATCTCCCGTCTGGGCTTCACCCCGACACCGGGGAGGTCGCCGATCCCTGTATCCGGGCCCATGCCACTGTCACGTTGGCGTTGCCCAAGCGCGGACTCCTGGTGCCGACGGCCAAGCCATACGTCGGCCGGCTTTGGGTTGGTAATATCGGCGTGCCATCGTCGCTGTATAGAAGGGTGGGCCTCAACGTGGAGCCGCTCTTTTCTCGGAGCCCTGTGGTTTTTGTGGAAGATGAGTAGCCGGAGGCCCTGTCTCGATCATGACCCATGACCGGATTAATCATGCATGAGCAGGATTGCAAAGAATCTCATCAAAAGGGAGAGAGAGAATGATGACCCTCGAGAAGAACCCCGACCAACTCGCCATCAGCCCCATCCGCACGCTTCCCGCCGACGCAGCCCGGCAGCCGGGGTGCAGCCGGTCGGACATGCCGATGCAGGGAAAGTTACGGGGCAACGACCGGAGACATGTGGCGGTCTGCCCCACAGACGGTCCGCAAGCGGCGCGTGCTGACGGGACGCTTGGGAAATCACTCCGGTGGTTGCTAGCAGTGATCCTCGCAGGCGCCATCGCGAGGCCTGTGGGCGTCTCCAGCGCACTCGGAGACCCATCCGATGCCTCATCCAGCGCATCGCAGGCCGGGAGTGCGGAGATAGAGGAGTACGACCCGTGGGAGCCCTTTAACGAGGCAATGTTCTCGTTCAACCGCCAGTTCGATCGATTCGTTCTGAAACCGCTGGCAACCGTGTGGGACAAGATCGTACCAGACCCCGTGCAGACCAGCTTGAAGAACGCGCTCGACAACGCGGCCATGCCGCGCCGCTTGGTCAACAACCTCCTCCAACGCAAGGTTGAAGGGGCCGGCCGGGAAGCGGGCAGATTTCTCGTGAACAGCACGATCGGCGTTGCTGGTTTCTTCGATGTCGCGAAGTCGGTAGGGCTCGAAAAGAGCGAGGCGGACACCGGCCAAACGCTCGGGGTGTATGGTAGCGGTCCCGGTCCCTACCTGGTCCTGCCGTTCTTGCCCCCGCTGACGGTCCGGGACGGGATCGGCGCGGTTGCCGATGCGGCGCTGGATCCCCTTTGGTATGTCGCCACGGCCGCCGCGCCGTTGGGAATGAAGGGAGGTAAGATCGTTAACGACCGGTCGCTTAATCTTGAGTTCTATGAGAATGTTGAAGAGAGCGTCGTTGACCTGTACAGTGCGGTGCGTAACGCCTATCTCCAGCGGAGACAACAGGCCATCCAGCAATAATAGAGGAATGCAAACATTTCTTTCGGGCAGTCTTCGCATCATACGGTAGCGGCTTCTTCCTGATCCTGATCGGGGGGCTGCTGATGAGCAACTACTTTAGCGTCCTCTCTGGATACACGCTGAAGTTCACCCCGCAGTGGCTGTTTGACCGCTTGTAGGGTCTGGGGACCAAGATCCAGGCCTCCAATCCCTTTATCCGCTGTATGTCATGGCGTTCACTGGTCTTCGCCATAGGGACACTGCACGGGTGAAACGGTGCACGGCGACTCTCCCGGTGGAACGGTGGGACACCCCCTATGGCCTTTAAAGAGGCAGCCAACTCCGAGCCTGATCCCCAACAGTTCCTCTAGGGCACTGAGATGATTCAGGAGGCATCGATTTTAGTCAATTCCCGACTTTCACACCGCAATTCTACAGGATCGTAAATTCACTTATCCTCAGCTCACAGCTCTCGGGAGGTCCACCTGGCGGTTTGGCGTGCTCAAGCCCAAAATCTCCCCCTTTCCTGATAGCTTGAAAACAGTTAGGCACATCTGCAAGCGATGAAAGAGCGTCGCAGGCACAAGGTCATCGTCGAATCGATCACCAGTGACGCTAGAGAAGGAGACATTCGAATTGGGAAACACGGGTTGCGCCGGCGCCGGGGTCGGTGGCGTCGGGCGATTCGGGGTGCCGACTGGACAGGGGGTCGCTACAGGCTTCTGGTTTAACATGCGACAATATCTGTTTTCGGGAATAAATCGCGGGGGATAACGTTTCTCACTATGAAGCCAAGAAAGCGAAAGCTGGGTCCGGTCAGGCAGAGGCAGCTCCAATGAGAATCAAGGCAAAGGGGTCAGGAAGGAACCGGGAGTTCGAGGAGCTGACCCTCCCCCACCTCGGGGCCTTGTACCGCTTCGCGGTCCAGAAGGTGAGAGATGCCGCTCAAGCAGAGGACCTCGTCCAGGAGGCGTGCCTCAAGGCCTACCGGGGCTTCGATCGCTTCGAACGGGGCACCGATGCCAAGGCTTGGCTCTTCCGGATCCTCATCAACACTATCGTGGACGCTCAGCGGAGAGGGTCCAGGGAGCCTACAGCACTAGCCCTCGAAATAGGCAACGTAGAAGTCGAACGGAGCCACTTCCTCGACCCGGAGAGGCAGCTCCTGGCTGAGTCACTAGGTCAGGAGGTGCAAGTGGCCATCGAAGCGCTTTCCCAGGACTGGCAGGCGGTCGTCCTCCTGAGCTTCGTGGAGGGGTTCACCTACAAGGAAATCGCCAAGACCCTCGACTGCCCCATCGGGACGGTCATGTCGCGACTGTACCGAGCGCGGCAGGCGCTTCGGCAGCGTCTTGAACGGCACCTCGACGTCGATCCACGACGGGCTACGGGCACAGGACCATCTGTGACGCCCATCGAGCTCCTCCGTGCCAGGAGGAAGGCACGGGGCAAGAAGGAAGGGTAACCATGGACTGCGAGGAGGCGAGATTCGGCTTATACGCGCTGCTCGACGATGAGCTCGAGGTCAGCAAGAACCTTGAGATCCTCAGCCACCTGGAAGGCTGTCCGGTCTGTCACCGAGAGCTCGAACTGGACATGCGCCTGAAGTCTCTGGTGCGGGAGCAGCTTGTCGCACCCGTACCCTCTCCTGAGCTCTGGAATCGGATCGTTCGGCGGATTGAGCAGGAGGCGGAAGTCGCCCGACGTCCCTGGGAGGGGTTCGCTAAGTGGTGGCCGCCCGCAAGGCCCCTGCGAGCGGTGTGGGGGGCCCTAGCCATCGTCCTCGTGCTCAGCTTCTCTCTCTGGATCCTTCACCCTGGGCAGGTGCCGTCCCCATTCGTGGAGGAACTCGTCCAGGAACACCGTGGCTCCGTGACCCGGAAGAGCGGTCCCGTGGATCTCCCCTCGACCGATCCGGCCGAGATCGTCAGACACTTCCAGGCGGAGGTGCCGCCCTTGTCCCCCGTGCCTCTCCTCGCCCAGGAAGGCGCGAGACTCGTGGGAGGGAGCCTCTGCCACTTTAAGGAGACCAAGGGGCTCCGGTTCACGTATGAGGTGGGGCCAGGTCGGACCGTGTCCTTGTTCCAGATGCCACGGTCGACGCGCGCGCTGCCTTTTTGGCCGAAATTGGGCCCCCGGTACATTGCCCAGCCACAGGCTCCAGGTGTCCTCCTCTGGGGAGATGCGCGCTTCCTCTACGGCCTCGTTGGTGAACTGCCCCAGGAGGATCTGCGGCGGCTGGCCTCACACATGAAAGGCATCTAGGGGTTGTGCCCAGGACCGGCGCGCAGGAACGGCCCTTGCCTCGAGCAAGGGGCATGGCTACTCCGGAGAACCCTGGAGGAAACGAGAAGAAATGCACTCTGAGAAGCTGGTGAGGTCGATCGGCCCTCTGCGGGTTCTTGTAGTCTTCGCGTTGGCCGGGCTGCCTCTCATCAGGGCGGCGTCGGTCGAGGGCGTCGCGCACGAGGGCGCTCAGCTGCCGATCCTCACCTTCTCCAAGCCGGCTGATGGCCCCGACTTCACCTTGGACGGGCCTTCGGGGAGCCGCGT
>JACQEV010000099.1 GCA_016200385.1 Candidatus Methylomirabilota bacterium | reverse complement strand
GGGCCCAACCCTAAGTCATCGGGGTCGATGGTCTTCCCGGCTTTCAGGAGGACCGCCCGCTCAATCACGTTGGCGAGCTCCCGGACGTTTCCTGGCCAGTTGTATCTTGCAATGGCTATTTTTGCCGCCTCGCTCAATTGCTTGTCCCCCCGGTTGTAGCGTCTGGCGTGCAGTTGAACGAAATGCTCGGCAAGGAGGACGGGGTCGTTGCCCCGCTCCCGGAGCGGAGGGAGATGGACTGTGAGGACCTTGAGCCGGTAGTAGAGGTCCTCCCTGAAGGTCCGATCTTGCATCGCGCGCTCGAGGAGCTGGTTCGTTGCCGCTACAAGCATCACATCGAATTGCCGGCTCCTCAGGCTCCCCAGCCGTCTCACCGACTTCTCGTCGATTGCCTTCAAGAGTTTGGCCTGAAGATTCAACTCCATCGACCCGATCTCGTCCAGAAACAGGGTTCCACCGTCTGCCGCCTCGAAAAGCCCGATTTTTAGGGCCTTCGCATCGGTAAAGGCGCCCTTCTCATATCCGAAGAGTTCCGCTTCGAGGAGGGTCGATGGAATCGCCGCGCAATTGATTTCGACAAACGGGCCCTGGTTGCGGCGGCTCTTGTGATGGATCGCCCGCGCCACCAGTTCCTTTCCGGTCCCTGTCTCCCCGGTGAGCAGGATCGCCGGCGCCCCCCGCCCCGAGTCAGTTTCGATGGATGAGATCTGGTCGATCAGGGTCTGCAATCGCCGCATCGGCTCGGACTCTCCGATGATCGCGTGCGAGGGGTTCTCCTTGTCGGCCCGAGAGCGGAGGTAGTCGAGTTCATGACCTTGACGCAGAGACTCGAACGCCTTCTCCACGACGAGGCGGAGCTCCTCGAGATCGATCGGTTTGCTGATATAGTCAAAGGCGCCAAGCTTCATGGCCTCCACGGCCCCCTCGACCGAGCCGTGTGCCGTCATCATGATCACTTCGATCTCCGGGCGGGTTTCCTTGATCTTTCGTAGAACGTTCAACCCATCCATCCGGGGAAGCCGATAGTCCAGGAGGACGACGTCGGGGGGCTCCTTGTCGATCGTCCGGAGGGCTTCTTCGCCGGTCGTGGTGAGGCTCACGACATAGCGGTGGCGGCCGAGGAAATCGGCGATCGCCTTCGCCAGGACCTGTTCGTCATCCACGATGAATACGCTGTTGAACATGTCACCCTTTATTCGGGCCCGAGATCGGCAAGGTGATCTCCACCCGCGCCCCTCCCTTCGATCCCTCCGAGATGGCGATGGCCCCGCCGTTTTTCTCGACGAACCTTTTCGCGAGAGGCAGTCCGAGCCCTGTTCCCTGGGGCTTCGTGGTGAAAAACGGCTCGAACACTCGCTCACGGTTCTCGAGAGGGATCCCCTCGCCAGCGTCCTCGATCGACACACGGACGCCGTGAGAGGTCACCCATAAGGGGGCCGCTTCGGTCCTGACGGTGACCGTTCCACCCGGCGGGGTCGCCTCGATCGCATTTGAAAGGACCCCCAGGAAGACCTGCTCAAGATGATATGGATCAAGGAGCGCCTTCGGTAGGTTCGGATCCAATTCCAACTGCGCCGTGACACCGGCCTCGTCAAAACGGGCACGCGTGGCTTGGACCGTATCCTGTAAGAGGCGATTGATGTCCACCGGCGAGGGGCGCGGCTCGAGGGGACGTACAAAATATAGGAGACCGCGAATCCGCCTTTGCACACGATCGACTTCCTGGATGATATTCTGCAAATTCCCTTGGTTTTTTTGAAACTGATCACATCCGCTTTCCTCCGCGCATTCAAGCTTCGCAAGCTGCGCTGCCGCCCGAATTGAGGAAAGGGGGTTCCCGATCCCATGGGCGACCGCCGCGGCCATCTCCCCGATTGCCGCCATCCGCTGCGACGCGACCAACTCGGACTGCATCGTCAGGAGGTTTCTCTGCTGTTCGTCGATCTTCCTTGAGGCGCGCCTGACGATGGCGAACAATGAGAGGTACAGCAATACTCCCCCGAGCGACGCGACGAGCAGTACCATGAACCTCGCCCGCTGGATGTCCCGGAAAAGGGCGTCGGCCGACCTGTACGTTTCGATAACCCCGATGACCTCTCTCCCGTCTTCCGAGAAGATCGGGACATACACTTCCACCAGGTTCCGGAAGGAGCCCCGCTCATACACATTCTCCCCTTTAGTGACCGGGCTCACTTCGGCCTCGACCTGGCCACGGAGGGCCTCTTTGAGCTCGGGATTATCGGGGAACGCGGACCCGACCAGACGTTGTTCGTCGGACCAGATGATCACGCCCTGGGAATTGTAGACTTTGATTCTCGCAATGTCCGGCATCATGGTGATCTGTCGATGCAACTGCTCGAACTTCTGGGCCACGGCGCGGAGATCTCGCGCCTTGAAATCCTCCGGGGTGATATGATACCTGACCTCCGTCCTGACAAACTTCGCCGTGGTTTCCCACTCACGGTCCAGCGTCTCCTTGGTCAGGTAGCGTGACACGATCATCCAGAGGGCGACCGTCAGAACACCGATGCAAATAAAACTAAGGAGGGCGAATCGCCTGGTGAGGCTGAATTCCTTTGGAGTGTTGGAGATGACCGCAGCGTTTGTCATTATCAGAACCGTCAATGAGCGAAATATTGTACGTCACGCTAGCATTTCCCGGTACTCCTGTCAAACACATGTGGCGCGCCGGAATCCCCTAACCTCCGATCCTGTCGAGATAACAAACACACTCACTAAAAGGGAGGGAGGGAGTATGGGAACTTCCATACTCCCTCCTTAACCACTTTCTAATACGAGTGTATCCTGGTTACTTCGGGACGCAGATGTTGGTTCCGTTGTCATCGGTGCCAGGCGGGCACCGGCGCTTCGCCAAGGCATCGGACGACATCGCCAGGAGCCCGATGAACGACAGGGCCAGAAGCATCGCTGCAATCTTCTTCACCATTCAAATCACCTCCCTTCCGGTAAATGCATTCAGGGTTCGCAGTTAGAAGAAATTGCCGTGGAGAATCAGGTTGCTTCCGTCGGTGACCTCGACCGTGCTGATGGCGCACACTGGGTTGACGCCGTCGGGCAGCGTCTTGCCATTGTTGTTGTTCAGCTCGAGTTCACCATCACCAAGCTCGATAGTGATCACGCCGGCCAACTGGCCATTGGCGAAGACCGCGAAGGTTGTGCCGTCCGCAACACGGGCGTCCATTGACACCTTGAAGCGCTGTTTTGCGCCTTGCGCGCGAACCTCAGCAGTTCCGCTCGAGTCGATCGCCGCACCAGCGGACGTGGCGGCCAGCGAGATCTTTTTGCGGCAATCAGCAGAACTCCCACTAGAACCGCCGGCTCGACGGGCCTCCGCCAAATTAACCACCATCAAGAGCAAGGCCAATCCCACTAAGGCGCCAAACGACTTTCTTCGTCCCATCATTGTTACTTCCCTCCTTCTGTCTGGGTTAACCGTGTGATGATCTATCCGCTCGAACATCTATGAAGCAACGCGAGTGCCAATTCATCCAGTTGCAGAGTGAGTTGAGATCTCCTGAACTCGCAATTGCTTCTAGCGCAAGGGGTTACATACATCGCGGATCAGGTCAGTGGCCTCCATCTCCCGTTGGGATGTGCAGGGGGGGCGGGCATTTGCACCGGAAAATTTGCCCCTAAAGGGGATTTCAGCCGATGCCCCGTTTCCCCCTTGACCACGCTTTCTTCATATGGGGGATCCTCTAACGAGCTTAGTCGAGAAAACGTCCCAATGAGGAGATGAGAGCAAGAGGACCTGATGGAATCTTCTGGGCGGGAACGCCAAGTGCTCAGCTTCATCGCCGACTGTGAAACCTGGCAGGACAGCGCCTTCAGCCTTCGCGACCTCACCGAGCATCTTCGGCAGTCCTTCGGTACGTACCTGCTCGAGAACGGCCACGATGTTTGACACGGCCTGGGATCGTGCCTGAAAGGGGCCGGTGTCGCCCAACCCTGTCCGTTTGTGGTGCAAGGCGAATATTTTGAAGAGACTATCCAGTTTCGGGGGAAGAGAGTAAAATCAAATTCGGGATCGGAGAAACGAAGGAATCATTTCATTAGGCCGCAATCTTGGAGGAGTCCGAATGATGCCATCTTCCCGGCGCAATGGTGGAAGCTGTAACGGCCTGTTTCGACCTGCGCTGATTCTCCTGGTGTCGTACCTGGCGGGGCAGGGTCCCGCAGCCGCAGGGGTAGCCGCGCCGGTCACGCTCATCGGGCCGAAACGGATCCTGGTCGTTGCAGTCCGATTCCCCGGCACGGTCCCTGCGTTCTCCTTGTCTCAACTCAAGGAAAAAGTGGGAAAGGTGGACGGATACCTCCGTGCCGCCTCGCACGGTAAGACCTGGCTGGAACCAACACTTGTGGGATGGTACGAGATGCCCGCGCCTCTCAGCCAGTTCCAGGTCAGCCCGTTTAATTACAAGGTGGACAGAGACCTGGTGCGGCGGCTTCTGGCCGATGCCTTGTCTGCAGCGCGCAAGGATGCGGCCATCGAGGAGTATCACGTCGTGTGGATAGTGGTGGGAGCCCGCACCAGACCAGGGGAAGGTTACGGGATGATCGCCTATTGCGCGAATCCCGGGATGCTTTCTGGAGTGCGGGGCCATAGGGCCGCCCTCGAAACGGTGGAACTTCCCGGAGGGCTCGCCTTCTCGGGGCCAGCCATTGTCAGCGCCGAGAATGCGCATGTCGGCCACGTCGCCCACGATCTGCTGCATGCGCTCGGCGGCGCAAAGGATGGCAGGCGGGTCGTCCCTGACCTCTATGACTTCGACATGCAAAGCGATCCTGAGGTATTCAGAAACCCACCAGGGGGACGCTTGTTGCCTAGGATCTTCGCGGTCCACGCGGGGCCATGGGACATCATGAGCCAGCACTTCATCGAGTTTCCGCAGCCGCCCCCGCCGCCATCCTCGTTCACCCGCCTGCAACTCGGTTGGATCGACCCCGATCAGGTAGTGACGGTTCACCCGGGCGAGACACGGGAATTGGTGCTCCAGCCATTGACCCTGGGGAAGGGGCCGTTGGTGGTCCGCGTTCCCCTGGACCCGAATCGGTACCTGTTGCTGGAGAACCGTCAGGCCGTGGGCGGCGACTCCGTGCTGCCAAGCGCGGGGCTACTGGTGCTGGAAGTTGACACTGGGCGGGAAGAAGGCCACGGAATCGTACGGGCGGTCAATGCCAACCCGGACACGCCGTATCTCTATGGCGCGCCGTTTGTCCCGGGCGCGGGAGAGCGTCGCTACCACCGGGACCCGGTCAGTGGGGTCGCCGTTGCCCCGCTGGCGATTGAGCCGGGCGGCGCGTTGCGGCTCATCGTTACCACGCCGGAACGGGTCGCGGATTATGTGCCGGGTGTCCGGCGCTGAACCCCTCGGCCCGAACACATGCATCCACACGCGTCTGCCCTCATTCGCCTCCTTGATCTAACACCTCATCCAGAAGGCGGCTACTACCGCGAAGTGTTCCGCTCACCTCGGATGGTACGGACGAGCGACTCGGCCGCGGAGCGGGCCGCAATCACGACGATCTATTTCCTTCTTGTGGCTGGGCAGCACAGCCGGTGGCACCGCATTAGGTCCGATGAAGTCTGGCACTACTACGAAGGGGATCCGCTCGAACTTATCTGGCTGGATGCGGCCAAGACCGTCGCTCAGCGTCATGTCCTTGGGCCGGTCGCGGACAAGTGCCAACCGGTCCAGATCGTTCCGGGCGGGTGCTGGCAAGCGGCTCGGTCCTTGGGCGAGTACACCCTGGTCGGGTGTTCGGTGGCGCCTGGCCTCGAGTTCACGGACCTCAGCCTGCTCGTCGATGCCCCTGCTGAACTGGCGCTTGTGCGGGACCGGTTTCCTGACCTCGCGGCCCTGATCTGAACGCGGCCAAGTCTCGGCTGCCGCTCGGCTGGCGCAACCAGGCCGACAGAGCGGATGGCTTTGACCGAGTGTTTGCAGACGTGCGTTTCAAGTCTGTTGTCGGGTCTCAGCGAAAGGGTACGCTACGCCAGGTGGCGAGCTACGCGTTGCGCCGTTTTCGCTGAGCCGCACCATGAAGAAGCCGCGTCATTGCGAGCGACCTAATAAGCTGAAGCCCAGAGTGAAGCGAAGGGGTGGCAATCTCGCCCGTCTGCCTTGAAGGACTGCACCACACTGATTTCATCGGCGGTGACAAGCAAGATGGACGTGTGGGAGGGCGTGGCATAGACCGTCGCACCGTTCCGAGTATTCTGGCTGAGAGCCAGCGGATACCATGAAAAAGTAATATTGCGTGTTCGATTTTCATGGTATAATCCCCGCATGATCAAACGACCGCAAGTCCTCTCACAGATCCGACGCGGGCTTTCCCGCAGCCGTGTGGTGGCGCTCATCGGGCCGCGCCAGTGCGGCAAGACCACGCTTGCCCGGCAAATCGTCCGTGCGGATTCGCTTAACTATTTTGACCTTGAAGATCCGGCAAGCCTTGCGCGTCTTGCCGAGCCGATGACCGCGCTGGCGGATATACGCGGCATGGTGGTGATTGACGAGGTGCAACGCCGGCCGGATCTCTTTCCGGTCCTTCGGGTGCTGGCCGATAGGAAGCCCCTGCCCGCCCGTTGTCTCATCCTCGGGAGCGCCTCCCCCGAACTGCTCCGTCAATCCTCCGAATCGCTTGCGGGGAGGCTCGAGACGATCCCGCTTTCCGGCTTCAGTCTCGCGGAGGTGGGAGCCAAGGCGGGAGAGCGCCATTGGCTGCGGGGCGGCTTCCCGCTGTCTTATCTTGCCCGCTCGCAGGCAGACAGCCTGCACTGGCGACGGCAATTCATCCAGACGTTCCTTGAGCGGGACCTGCCGCAGCTTGGCATCACCATCCCCGCGTCTGCGTTATTACGGTTCTGGACCATGCTTGCGCACTACCACGGCCAACGCTGGAACGCAGCCGAGCCGGCAAGATCGCTTGGGGTGAGTGAACCGACCGTGAGACGATACCTCGATCTGCTGACCGGACTTTTCATGGTGCGGCAACTACATCCCTGGCATGAAAACCTCAAGAAGCGCCAGGTCAAAGCGCCGAAGATCTATCTTCGGGACAGCGGCCTACTGCACCAGCTTCTCGGCATCCGAACGGAAAAGGAACTGCTGGCGCATCCCAAATGCGGCGCATCGTGGGAAGGCTATGCCATCGAGGAAACGCTCAAGGCTGCGCAACCGGATGAGGCCTACTTCTGGGCGACACATACCGGAGCCGAACTGGATCTCCTTCTCTTCAAGGGAGGGCGGCGGCTTGGCGTGGAAGTGAAGCGCGCGGATGCGCCAACCCTCACGCCGTCGATGCGTATTGTCCTCGACGATCTGCGGCTCGATCACCTCACGGTCCTTTATCCTGGTGTGGTGTCCTATACGCTTGCCGAGCGCGTGACCGCGATGCCGCTCGCGGCCCTTGCAAGGGGGGGTGTGGAGGTTCTGTTCCCGCGCCATGGGGAGAGCAAGCGCGTGACACCAAGAGCGGCTGCTGGGAAGACAGAGTGACCGATCCAGGTCGGCGCGCTAGATTGCAGGCCTCGGCAGCGTTCACGGCATGAGACAGTTCTGTCTGATTGTAGTCAGGCCGTCCCAAATGGAGTGAAGCCATGCACGTGAAGCGGCTAGATCACGTGGTTCTGACAGTCAGGGACATTGACGCCACCGCCCGCTTCTACACCCGCGTCCTCGGGATGAAGGCGGTGACGTTCTGAGGTGGGCGGACGGCGCTCGTGTTCGGGCAGCAGAAGCTCAACCTGCACCTGCACGGAGCTGAATTCGAGCCGAAAGCCGCCCGTCCGACCCCTGGGTCGGCCGACCTGTGTTTCATTACCGACGCTTCACCCAAGGAGGTGCTGGCGCACCTTGAGGCGTGCGGGGTGGTTGCGCTTGAGGGGCCGGTGCAGCGTACAGGGACCTTTGGGCCGATGACGTCCATCTACTTTCGGGACCCCGACGAGAACCTTATCGAGGTCAGCAACTACGGGCTTGGCGGTCGGACACTCTAGGCGAGAGTGTCACGTCTGAGCGCTGCGCTCCGGGGTGATTGCGTTTTCCTGAGACGTCGTTTATCGTAGCGCCGTAGTCTTCGAAGAAACCCTTACACAGACCCACAAACGGGCTATGGGTGAGGGGCTTTTCGAACTGAGGCTCAAGGTGGCGGAAGGTATCGTTCGAGTGTTCTACTGCACGCTCGTCGGACGAAGGATCGTGATGCTGCATCACTTCATCAAGAAGTCTGAGAAGACCCCACGGACAGAACGCGAGATCTCGCGAAAGCGCATGAAAGAGGTGAAAGATGCGGACCAGCCTTAAAGACTTCAGGGCCCGGGCGCTTGCGCGCGCGAACGTGCGGCGCGAGTACGATGCGCTTGCTGAGGAATTCGAGCTTCTGGACGAGATCCTGAAGGCCCGCGCCGCAGCCGGACTGACCCAGGCCGAGGTGGCAGCCCGCATCGGTACGACTCAATCCGCTGTGGCGCGGCTCGAGTCCGCTATCGGGAAGCATTCGCCTTCTATCGCGACGCTCAAGCGTTACGCGTCGGCCCTGGGGTACCGCTTGCAGGTACGGCTCATCAAAGAACAGGGTCTCACTACTCGCTCAACACGGACGCGCGCAAGAACAGCGCGCGCCGGTTAGCGCGACCGTTAGGCGCATGAATCCATGATTCAAGGTTCGTGGACAGATAATTGCCTGATACGCTAAGGTTCGAGTGGGATCCGCAGAAGGCCGGCGGTCAATCGCGCGAAGCACAAGATCTCCTTCGAGGAAGCAGTCACCGTGTTCGGCGATCCACTTGCCCGCATTGCCGACGACCCGCGCCACTCAGCGACCGAGGAACGCTATGTGTTGCTCGGGCCGTCGGCCCGGCGACGGCTCCTCGCTGTGATGTTCACCGAGCGGGGGCAAGCGATTCGTCTGATCAGCGGGCGGAACGCGACGCGCCATGAGGGGAGAGCATATGGGAAAAATAAAGGCTAGAAAGGCGCCAGCCCGCCAGGTTGGAGTTGACGAGATCCTTCCCGAGTACGACTTCAGCCGAGCGCGGCCGAACAAGTACGCATCCCGT
>JACQEV010000092.1 GCA_016200385.1 Candidatus Methylomirabilota bacterium | reverse complement strand
ATGGACGACGGGTCGCCTCCGTCCGCCACGAACCGGGCGAGAAAGCCAAAGAGGGCTTCGGGGTCCAATTCCGCGTCGCAATCGGTGACGCGCTGGGCGAGGACAAAGACGTCTTTGATGAGGAAGCCGTTTGGATGCTCTGTGACATAGCCCAGGCCGGCAATCTCGGCCGGACAGAGCCTCAGCAGGAGCTTTAGCCGATGGAAGGCCCTGGCCGCAATGAAGATGCCCGGGGCCTCACCAAGATGGAGCTCCACACTTTCCTCCTTTACGAACTGCCCTGATGGAAGTGCCACAGACAGTATCACGAAATGGCCGCCCCTTCAACGCGCAGCCATGGTCTTTGTGCCCGTCGATGGTTTCATTGTTGAGGAAGGGCTCGCATCCTACGAGCTTGCCGCCGTCATTTTCGCGCCAGTCGGAGCCTCCTTCCGAACCAAAATCAAACAGGATTTTAAAGTGCCGTTATGGAAGGGGGCATTGTGGACCTTGTGCCTTTGGCTCTTTACTGGCTCCTTCAAGCCTGGAAGGGAGGATCTGAGAGCCGCCGCCGTCTTCATTGTGGACAGCTCAGACCCACCTCTAACATCTAGGATTAAAACATGTTTATAAATTTCTCTTGACACACCTCTCGGGAGTCTGATAGAAACAGTCCGCCGGGCGCGGAGTTCTGTAGTTGGGGGGTGATGCCGAGAAGAGTTCTAGACAGTCGATGACCGCATCGGGTGGGAACGGGTCGATCTGCCTCAAGCGGGTTATATCCTTTTCAAGCAGTTAATCATAAGGGGGAGGGGGGGAAATGGCCGAAACTCATGGGATGATGAACCGGTGGTGGCGTATCGTGGGCGGACTTTCGATGAACCTCGCTCTCGGCGCTGTCTATGCCTGGAGCATCTTCGTCGCGCCGCTTGAAAAGGAGTTCGGGTGGAAGCGGGCCGATACCTCGTTGGTGTTCACCATCCTGGTCGTTGTGTTCGCGTCAACGTTAATTGTGGCCGGGCGACTCCAGGACAAGCTGGGGCCCTTCAAGATCTCGATCATTGGCGCCGTGGCGAACGCCCTCGGGTTCTTCATGTGCGCCTATACCACTACCCAGACCTGGATGTTCTTCTGGCTTGGCGTGGTAGCCGCCACCGGCCAAGGCTTCGGCTACGCGACGCCGATACCCGTCATGGCCAAGTGGTTCCCCGATCGGCGGGGCTTGGCCGTCGGGCTCGCGGTCGCGGGATATGGCGGAGGCTCGGCCATTTTCGGCCCACTGGGAGGAGCCTGGCTGATCCCAACCTACGGGTGGCGCGCCACCTTCACGGCCTTTGGGATCATCTTCTTCGTGATGGGCATCATCGGAGCCTTCCTGCTCCAGAATCCGCCAGTTGGCTATAAGCCAGCCGGTTGGACGCCAGCCCCGGCCGCCAAGGCTGCGGGAACGACCTATGAGTTCACACCAGGTGAGGTGCTGAAGACGCCCGGATTCTACTTTATGTGGATCGCTTATGCCCTCGGGTGCTCGGCAGGCCTCATGGTGATCAGCCAGTTGGTCCCGTTTGCAAAAAGCGTGGGGCACCCTGTCGCCCTAGCGACCACGGCCATCTTCGTCGGGGCTCTCGGGAATGCCTCCGGTCGAATCCTTTCGGGGTGGATGTCCGACGGCCTCGGTCGTCTCAACGTCTTGCGCCTGATGATTTTGCTCTCTGCGGTGTCCATGCCGATCTTGTACGCCACGGGCACCAATGCCACCATGTTGTTTGTGATGGGGGGGTGGCGGGGGTTATCGGCCCTCGGATCGGCGGGGTCCTCTTCGACAAGTACAAGAACTACCAGGCCGCCTTCACCACGGCGGCGGTCCTATGCGTGGTCGCGCTGGTGTCCGAGATGCTGGCGAAGCGTCCGGTTCCACCGGCGGGGGCGCAGGCTAAGGCGTAGCAGAGGAAGGGCGTCGCACGTCGAAAAAGGAACGGCTAGGTTCGTAGCGAGCGCCGCGGATTCGCCAGAGCGGCGCCAGGAACCGCTTCTACAAGAGGCCCACCTTCGGGGTGGGCCTCTTGTTGTGTTTTGGCCTGGAGCTGCGCAGGTTGCCCCAAGTCGCATGAACCGGGATGGCCAGGCGGTTGGTCTCTCGTCTCCATATGAATATGAGGGTGGAACGGTGTCATGGGTCAAACGTCCGGTGCGGCGCACCTCTGGGAGCATGAACCATTTGGTCGATCGAGAATTGCACGGGGGAGGGGGAGTATTGCTCGGCTGATTGCAGGCAATCCCTGGTGGGTCTTTGGGATGGCGGTCGTGAGGTCCACACTCGCGGCCCTCATGCTCTTCGCGGCGCCAGGTATCGCCGGCGCCGAAGGGCAAGGAGCGAGCCTGGGCCATCAGCTTGCAGTGGGCTGGGTGGCCCCTTTCGTCCTCTTGCTCCTTTACATCGCACTCCTTCCCTTGATTGTCCCTCACTGGTGGGAATCCAATCTCAACAAGGGAATCATCAGCGCCCTCTTCGGCCTTCCAGTGGTGGTCTACATCTTCGCGCTGGATGGCCACCGCCTCATAGAGACCGGGATCGAGTACGTGACGTTTATTGTCCTCCTTACGGCGCTGTTCATTATTTCCGGGGGGATTTACCTGCGAGGTTCATTGATGGGAACCCCGTCCATGAACACCGCCGTCCTCGGAACAGGGGCCATCCTGGCGAATGTCGTCGGAACCACAGGGGCCTCTATGCTCCTGGTCCGGCCGATTCTCCGTGCCAACGAGCAGCGTCGGCATAAGGTCCACATCCTGGTTTTCTTCATTTTCGTCGTCTCGAACATCGGAGGGCTCCTCACCCCACTTGGCGATCCGCCGCTCTTTCTGGGCTTTCTACGGGGGGTCCCTTTCGAGTGGACCCTCCGGCTCGTGCCTCATTGGCTCCTCATGAACACCGCGCTGCTCGTCATCTTCTACGTATGGGATCAGCGGTGTTTCCACGCGGAGGGGGTGGCTGACCCAGCGGCCTTGCCTTAGGAGGTCCGGGTCCGAGGGAATCTGAGCGTGGAGGGCAAAGTCAATTTCTTGCTGCTGCTTGGGGTCTTGGCAGTGGCCTTTGTCGTTGGTCGGTTCGGCGAGCAGATGGGGCTACAGTCAGAGCAAGCGCGCAAAGGGGCGCAGGTGATCGGGATGGGTCTCCTCGGGGCCCTTTCCATCCTCGTGACACGAAGGGAGACGCGTGCCGCCAACCAGTTCACCTTCCACCCCATCGTGGAGGTGGCAGTGCTCTTCGCGGGGATCTTCGCGACGATGATCCCCGCCTTGGCGATCCTGGAGGCCCGCGGAGACCAGCTTGGCCTGAGGCAGCCGTGGCACTTCTTTTGGATAACCGGTGCCCTCTCGAGTGTCCTCGATAATGCGCCGACCTACCTCACTTTCGCCACAACGGCCAGCGGCCTGTTGGGGACGGAAGCGATGCACCTGAACCAGCTTCTTCAAGCCACTAAGGAAGGAATCCGGGGGGACATGCTTCTCGCGGCGATCTCTGTTGGGGCTGTGTCGATGGGGGCGAACACCTATATCGGAAACGGGCCCAACTTCATGGTCAAGGCGATCGCCGAGGAAGCCGGGGTCAAGATGCCCTCATTCTTCGGGTACGTGAAATACTCTGTCGGCATCCTGCTCCCGCTGTTCGTCCTCGTCACCCTGGTGTTCTTCCGCCCTTGAGCTTCCTGCAAGGCCTGCAGACAGAGGGGATTCGCGTGACAGTAAGGATGCGGACCATCGGGAGGGACAGGATGCGATGGCTCGTCGAGTGGTTGAACCGTCTCCTGGAACAGGGGTATAAGGAGGCAGATGTTCAAACAGGAGTCTGACCACCCTGACCCTGGGGATGCGGGCATCCCCGAGTGTGCCGAGTTGTTTCCCGGACTACTCCTGGTTAGCAGACCGCAACGCCAACAAGATAGGCAGGCGTGTTCTCTGGCCGGGGGAAAGGCCGCGGCGGAGTGTTTTCTGTTGCCGCGAGGCTAGCGCTCACCCACCACGAAATGCGCCCTTCGGTTCCACCTCCACGCTGCCTCGTCGTGGCCGAGCACAAAGGGACGCTCTTTCCCGTAGCTGATGATCTTCATGCGCTTGGTATCGATTCCCGCCGCCACGAGATAGTCCCTGGTCGCCTTAGCCCGGCGTTCGCCCAGGCCAAGGTTATACTCCGCAGTCCCTCGTTCGTCGCAATGTCCCTCGATCGTGACTGGTGCAGTCGAATTCGCTTTAAGCCACTGAAGGTCCTCGGACAGGCTGGGTCTTGCATCTTCTCTGATGTTCGATTTGTCGAAATCAAAGAAGATATCCTTCAGCGGGGAGACTTGGGCCCCAGCTCCACCTGACGCCGCCGAGGACGCCCCCTTTGCCGGCGGCTCCTGAACGGGGGTCGAGGTCGTGACTCTCTCCTCTTTGGACGTGAGGGAGCTGGAGTACGATCGAGAAGGCTCCGAACCCGGGGTGGTTGCGCGTGCGGTCGGTGTTGACGACGACATCGCTCCGGCCTGAGCTGCGCCCGGTTGGGTGCCGACGTCGGCGACCTCCGCACGCTTCGGGCAGCCTGAGAGAAAGAACGCAAGAGTTATCAGCAACGCCATCGTCGAAACGGTCGTGGTCTTCCAGGGTCTCATCATCGGTTTCACCTCCTAGAGATCAGTCTAGCGTGGCGCAGACCACGTTCACATCGATGTGGCTGCCCCTGGGCCTCAGCCAGACGGAGACCAAGATGGCCATCCGCCGCAAGGCCGATTCAAATAAGGAAAAATCCGGTGTTTCCGGCAG
>JACQEV010000091.1 GCA_016200385.1 Candidatus Methylomirabilota bacterium | reverse complement strand
TGAATTTCGTCCTCGACCAGCTCGAGGATCCTGAAGCGTTTCTCAGAAAAGTCCGGGAGCTCTACAACAACACGGAGGCCGAAAGCTTCGACGTCCTGAGATTCAAGGATGGGCGGATCTTCGAGCGCACCTCCCAGCCGCAGCGGATCGGGGCGAAGAGCGTGGGACGAGTCTGGAGCTTCCGAGACGTTACCGAGCGCAAGCAGGCGGAGGCCACCCGCCAGGCCCTCTACCAGGCGAGCCTCGAGATCCAAGAACCCCTGGGTCTTCAGGACCGGCTCGACCGCCTCCTCAAGACGGCCCAGACGGTCCTCGACTTCGATCGAGTCAACATCCTCCTCGCCGACCCGGCAGAACAGTGGCTGCAAGCCTTGGCGAGCCTCGGGACGGAGGAGCCCCTCGCGACGATCCGGGTCCCAATCGGGCCAGAGGGGGGCGACTTGGCCGAGGCCTACCGCACCCGGCAAATGATCGTCTGGGATGGCCGGGCCCCGGTCCCCGCGTCGCTTCGGCTGCAGCCCCCCTATGACCAGATCAAAGCGTTCCGCTCCCAGGTCTTCGTGAACGTGCCCTTAGTCGTCCAGGGCCGTGCGATCGGCGTCCTCGCGGCGGATCGAAAGCGCAGCCGACGGCCGCTGGATGCCGCCATGCTGGAGCTCCTCACGCATTTCGCCGCCCAGGCAGCCCTTGCGATCGAACATGGGCGGCTCTATGAGGCCCAGCGGATGGCGGCCATCCAGCTCGAGGCTACAGTCGAGGCCCGGACCCGGGAGCTGCAGGCCTCGAATGTGCAGCTCCTGGAGACGACACGCAAGGCCGAGGAGGCTTCCCGCCACAAGTCGGCATTCTTGGCGAATATGTCTCACGAACTTCGGACGCCGCTGAACTCAATCCTGGGCTTCTCGGAGTTGTTGCAGAAACAAGCCTACGGCCCCCTGACGGAGAAACAGGATAGGTACCTGGACCACATCCATGCCTCCGGCAGGCATCTCCTCGCGCTGATTAATGACCTTCTCGACCTCTCCAAAGTTGAGGCGGGGAAGCTCGAGGTGCGGCCGCAAGCCTTCGAGGTACGAGAAGCCTTGGAGGCGGCTCTTCACACCATCCGCCCCCAAGCCGAGGCGAAGCGGCAGCACCTCTCCCTTCAGGTGCCTGGGGATCTTCCGACCCTCGTGGCGGATCCGGTCCGGATCAATCAGGTGCTCCTCAATCTCCTCTCGAACGCGGTGAAATTCACCCCCGAGGGCGGTTCCATCACCGTTACCGCCCGACAGGCTCACAGTTCATCGGTTACAGTTGAACGAGGGAAAAGAGCAGCCCGTGAACCGTCCACCGTGGACCGTGAACAACCCGGCAAGTTCGTGGAAATCTCCGTGGCGGACACCGGGATCGGGATCAACGCCGAGGGCCTGAAGCGCCTCTTCCAGCCGTTCACTCAACTCGAGCCCGCGCTCACGAAGCGATACGAGGGATCGGGTCTAGGCTTGGCCTTGACGAAGAAGCTTGTGGAGCTTCACAGCGGCACGATCTGGGCTGAATCGGTGGGAGAGGGGAAGGGGAGCACGTTTACCTTGCGTCTCCCGCTGGCCGGATCGCGGGCCACGCCACGACTCCTCGTTGTGGACGACGACGAGACCCTCGTGGCCACGCTCCGAGACGCGATGCAGGCTGCCGGGTTTCAGGTGGAGTCGATGGGGGACGGGGCGGCGGCCCTGGCGCGCGTCGCCGCCAACCAGCCGGATCTACTGATCTTGGACCTGCAGCTCCCCAAAGTTGATGGGTGGGAAGTCCTTCGGGAACTCCGTGCGGACCCTGGCAGGCGGTCGCTGTTGGTCCTGGCAATTACCGGGGTGGACTTGGAACGGGGCAACGACGTCCTCACCGCGGGGGCTGATGATTTCCTTACGAAGCCCTTCTCTATGGCAGTCCTTGAGAGCACGGTCCGACGGCTTTTGGAGCAGCGCGTGTCGGCAGCGCGGGGGCGGATACGGACGGAGACCGCTGTATATACCTGAAGGAGCCTGAGATGGACGCTGCCACGGAAGCGAAGACAAAGATCCTGGTCGTGGAGGATAACCCGTTGAACCGGGAGCTGGTGGTGGATCTCCTGGAGGCGGAGGGGTACACCGTCCTCCAGGCGGGGGACAGCGTCGCCTTCCTGGAGCGAGTGAAACAGGAGGAGCCACACCTGATCCTCTTGGACCTCCAACTTCCCGGCGTCGATGGCCTCACCCTGGCCCGGCAGCTTACGGCCGATCCCGCGACCCGGCGGATCCCGGTGTTGGCCACGACCGCTTACGCTCAGGCGGGAGATCAGGAACGGGCACTGGCGTTGGGTTGCGTCGGCTATCTGCCCAAGCCCCTTGACACCAAAGGACTTGTCGAGATTGTCCGCAGCGTCCTAAGGCGTTGGGCGCTGGCTGGCGCACCGATCGTGGGGAACGTGGAGGGAGAGAAGTGAGGCCGCTCAATCCGGTGAAGAAATTCGCCGTCCTGAGCAGCATATTCGTCACAGGCCTCTGCCTTGGCCTGGCCTTCACCATCGCCTACCTCCTGGAGCACCACATGGGAGAGAGGGAGTGGCTCGACACGGCGGCCTTCGTGAGGCATCAGGTCGATGAGCACAACCTGGGGCCATTCTTCACGGAGCCGCGGCTTCGTCGGGAGCCTGCGGAATACAAGGAGGTATTCAAGCGTCTATCCAGCCTGCCGGAGGTCGTCCGGATCAAGGTCTGGGACCGGGAGGCAACGGTCCTCTGGACCGATGACGAACGACTCATTGGGAGGAGGTTCCCCGAGAATCCAGAGTTGAAACAGGCCCTGGCAGGGCGGCTCTCTGTGGAATTGAAGACCCTCCGCAAGGCCGAGAATGTTCTCGAGCGGGAGCGGTTCACGCAGCTCGCCGAGATCTACGTCCCCATCCCCTCGAAGCCCTCGGGGGAGATCATCGGCGTGGTCGAGGTGTACATGCTCCCCGCCCGGCTGTTCGCCGGCATCCAGAGGATGCGGGTGTTGGTCTGGGGCATCGTGATCACCGGAGGCATCCTCTTGTATGGTGGGCTCATCCCCATCGTCAGGCGCTCGTACCGGAAGCAGCTCGACCTGGAGCGGAGCCTCCGGGAATACTCCCAGCATCTCGAGAAGATCTCTCGGCACAAGTCCGAGTTCCTGGCCAATATGTCTCATGAGCTCCGCACACCAATGAACGCGGTTCTCGGCTTTTCGGAACTCTTAGCACAGCAGACATATGGGCCCCTGACCGAGAAACAATCCCGTTACGTGGATAACATCCACAAGAGCGGCCGCCACCTCCTGGCCTTGATCTCCGACCTCCTGGACCTTTCTAAAGTGGAGGCTGGTAAGGTCGAGCTGCGGCCGGAGCCCTTCGAGCTCCGAGAGGCCCTCGCCGTTGCGCTGGCCGCGATCCGCCCTCTGGCCAAGGCGAAGGGCATGCAGCTCTCGCTTCAGGTGGACGAGGGCCTTTCGACCCTCACCGCCGATCCACTCCGCTTCAAGCAGATCCTGTACAACCTCC
>JACQEV010000070.1 GCA_016200385.1 Candidatus Methylomirabilota bacterium | reverse complement strand
CGCTGAGCCGCGTGAGCGGCTATACGCGCGATGGGTGAGCCACTTTCATCCGGACCTCAAGGCCGAGCTGTGCACCGAGGAATTTCTGCGGGCAGCAGGTGGGAAGGACTCCGTGGAACTGCTCCTCGACGTGTATCGAGCCTCCGATGCGCCGGACTTTATCGACGCGACTCTTGATGTGGATGTCAACACCTACCTTCCTGATGACCTGCTGGTCAAGGTGGACATTGCCACCATGGCCCACGGGCTCGAGGGGCGCTCGCCCATGCTGGACCACGAGTTCATGGAGTTCTGCGCGAGCCTCCCCTCTCATATGAAGTTGCGCGGAAGAGTTAAAAAGTATATCTTCAAGCGAGCGGTCAGGGACCTCTTACCTCAGACCATCATCGAACGTCCCAAGATGGGGTTCGGGGTCCCTGGAATTGTGGCACAGGGCGTTTATCGATCGATAATCAAGGGGACGGCGAAGTGGGGTTGTATCTTGTGACCGGCGGGGCGGGATTTATCGGGTCGCACCTCGTCCATGCCCTGCTGCAGAGAGGCGAGCAGGTTCGGGTCCTGGATGATTTTTCGACCGGACGACGGGACCATCTCTTGAACATCCTGGACCAGATCGAGCTGGTGGAGGGGAGTCTGGCCGACCCTCACGCTGTGGACCGAGCAGTGGAGGGGGTGACGTTTATTCTCCACCAGGGGGCCAGGCCGTCCATCCAGCGATCGATACACGATCCGTTCGGGACGCATGAGGCCAACGCGACCGGGACCCTGAACCTGTTGGTCGCCGCTCGTCGCGCTGGGGTATCGCGCGTGGTCTACGCATCCTCCTCCTCCGTGTACGGCGACACACCGGCGCTTCCCAAAGAAGAACGGATGCAACCGGAGCCGAGGTCACCCTATGCGGCCTCGAAGCTGGCGGGCGAACTTTACTGCCAGGTCTTCCAGAGAGCACATGGGCTGGAGACAATCTCGCTCCGGTATTTTAACGTCTTCGGTCCCAGGCAGGATCCGTCCTCGGAATACGCGGCCGTCATCCCGAAATTCATTACCGCGATGCTGGCCGGCCGGCCGCCCACCATCTTCGGCGACGGAAAACAGTCGCGCGACTTCACCTATGTGCAGGACGTCGTCGAAACCAATCTCCGGGCCCTCGAAGCACCCCAGGCTCCAGGTTCGGTCATGAATGTCGCGTGCGGTGAGCGGCACACCCTGCTTCAGCTCGTTGATCTGCTGAATGATATCTTAGGGACTGATTTCGAGCCGACATTCGCCCCCATGCGCCAGGGTGATGTCCGCCACTCTCATGCCTCGACGGTTTTGGCCCGAGGACTCCTAGGCTACGAACCAAGCGTGAGCTTCCGCGAGGGGCTCGAGCGCACGGTCGAGTGGTTCAAGCGACATGGGTAACCCCATTCGGGTCTGCCGAATCATCGGCCGCCTCAACATCGGAGGCCCGGCGATCCACGCCATCCTGCTGACGAGGGGTTTGCGCGCCCGCGGATACGAGACCTTGCTGGTGGCTGGGCGCGAAGGGGCGCACGAGGGCACTTTGCGAGATCTCGCCGCAGAAAAGGGCGTCGAGCCACTGTTCCTCCCGGAGCTTGGGCGCGAGGTCCGACCTGGTGGCGACCTCGTCGCCCTTTTCAAACTCCTCCGGCTGTTCCGCCAGCACCAGCCGGAGATCGTCCATACCCACACTGCCAAGGCAGGTGCCCTTGGCCGCGTTGCCGCCAAACTGGCCGGCATCCCCATCATCATTCACACGTTCCATGGGCATATCTTCCGCGGCTACTTCAGTCGGGGAGCGACGCGCTTTTTCCTGGCAATCGAGCGGGGTCTTGCCTCCATCACCACAAAGGTCTTGACGGTCAGCGAAGGGCAGCGGCTGGATCTTCTTCGCCTCCGAATCGGAAGCCCGGAGACTGTGGGAGTGATGCCTCTCGGGCTGGAACTCGACGGCCTCCTCCGATCCCATCTACAGAGGGGGGAGGTTCGACGAAGGCTCGGAGCCTCGCACGAGGTGCCACTCGTCGGGATCGTCGCCCGGCTCGTGCCGATCAAAGACGTGGGCACGTTCTTGGAGGCGGCATCAGATCTGCGCCGATCCCGGCCGAATGTCCGGTTCCTGATCGTGGGTGACGGCGAGCTCCGGCCTCTGCTGGAGCAACAGGCCCGCGCGTTGGGGCTGGACGGGAGCGCCCATTTCCTCGGCTGGCAGCGTGACCTCGAACCGATCTATGCTGACCTGGATCTGCTGGTTCTGTCGTCTCTCAATGAGGGGACGCCTGTTTCTCTTATCGAGGGGATGGCGGCCGGACTTCCGGTGGTGGCCACCGAGGTCGGCGGGGTGCCCGACCTCGTGGAAAACGGGAAAACCGGCCTGCTCGTTCCCCCCAAGGGTCCCAGGGCCTTGAGTGCGGCGATGGAAACGCTTCTTGGGGACGCCGACAGACGGCGCGAGATGGGACGTCTAGGCCGAGAGGCCGTCTATCCAAAGTATAGCGATGCCGCCCTGATGGATCGGATGGACCGCCTGTACTCCTCCCTCCTTCACGCCAGGGGGGCCTGCCGATCCGCCGGTCAGGAGATCCGCGGATGAAGGTCCTCGTCACCGGCGGCGCAGGGTATATCGGCTCTCACTTGGTTGATCATCTGCTCAGCCGTGGGGATGAGGTGTTCGCCATCGATAACCTCTCGACCGGTAATATCGCCAACATCCAGCCCCACCTCGGTCAGAACCATTTCCACTTCCTGGATGACACGATCCTGAACGAAAATCTGCTTGACCTCTTGGTCTCCCAGGTCGATTTGGTGTATCATCTGGCGGCTATCGTCGGCGTGAAGAACGTCGTGGCCGATCCGCTGGCCGCCATCAAAACCAACGTGACCGGGACCGAGGTGGTGTTGAATGCGGCCTTCAAATACTGGAAGAAGGTCGTGCTGGCCTCCACCTCTGAAATTTATGGCAAATCGGCCAAGATTCCCTTCCATGAGGACGACGATCGGGTCTTGGGCCCCACCACCGTGGGCCGCTGGTCCTACTCAACCTCAAAGGCGATCGACGAGCATTTTGCCTTCGCGTACGCGGCCAAGGGCCTGTCCATGGCTATTGTGCGGTATTTCAACTCATACGGCCCGCGTCTGGATGAGAAAGGGTATGGCAGCGTGGTCGCCAACTTCGCCCGACAGGCCTTGAAAGGTGAGCCGATCACGGTGCACGGCGATGGCCTGCAGAGCCGTTGCTTCACCTACATCGATGACACCGTGGTGGGGACGGTCCTGGCCGGGGAGGTCAAGGCGGGGGAGAGATCAGTGTTCAATATCGGCTCCGATGCGGAAACCACGGTCCAGGACTTGGCGCTTGCCATCAAACGACTCTCCGGTTCTCGGTCTGACATCATCTTTGTCCCGTACAGGGCATACTATGGTGAGGGGTTCGAGGACACGCGACGGCGGGTTCCGTCAATCGATCGCGCCAGAGAGGTTCTGGGGTTCATCCCGAAGGTAAAGCTGGAAGAGGGGCTGATGCGCACCATCGCTTGGTGCCGTGAACACTACACGCGTTGAGCATCTTGGCGGGGGAAAAACAGATGCCCCACGGAGCGTTTGCTCAGAAGATCGAAACCAGGCAAGCAACGGTCACCGTCATCGGCCTGGGCTATGTTGGGCTGCCGCTTGCCGTGGCCTTGGCGGAGTCCGGGTTGACGACGATTGGCCTGGATATCGACTGCGAGAAAGTGGACCGCCTTCGCAGGGGGCTGAGCTACATCCCCGACGTGTCGGCGGCGGCCGTGGCGGCCCAGGTGGGGGAGGGCAGGTTGGTGCCCGTGACAGACGAGACGGTCCTCGACCGCGTCGATGCGGCCGTGATCTGTGTCCCGACACCCTTCACCAAGGCGAAGTCCCCCGATTTGACGGCGGTCACCGCCGCGACTGAGATGGTGGCCCGGCACCTGCACCGTGGGCAGCTCATCGTGCTCCAAAGTACCACCTATCCTGGGACCACAGAAGAGGTCGTTCGTCCGATCCTGGACCGGACCGGCCTGCAGATCGGTCAGGACTACTTTCTCGCCTTCTCGCCCGAACGGATCGATCCGGGAAACACACGCTTTGGTGTCACCAATACCCCGAAGGTGGTGGGCGGCTGCACCTCCGCATGCACCGAGGCCTGCGCCGTCCTGCTCGGCGCCCTCATTGCACCAGATCAGATCCATCGCGTCTCCGGGCCCAGGGCGGCAGAGATGTGCAAGCTCCTCGAGAACACTTTCAGGAGCGTCAATATCGCCCTGGTCAATGAGCTCCTGAAGCTCTGCGACCGAATGGGGATCGACTTCTGGGAGGTCATCGACGCCGCAAGCACGAAACCTTTCGGTTTCATGCCGTTTTATCCCGGCCCCGGTGTGGGCGGCCACTGCATCCCGGTTGACCCGTACTACCTGGCCTGGAAGGCCAGAGAGTACGACTTCTACACCAAGTTCATCGAACTCGCCGCCGAGACGAATGCCAGCATGCCGTTTTATACGGTTCGCAAGGTGACCGACGCCCTGAATCGCATGGGGAGATCCATCAAGGGGGCGAAGATCATGATCCTTGGGGTTGCCTTCAAACGGGACATCGATGATCCGCGCAATAGCCCGGCCCTGGAAATCCTGAAGTCCCTGGTCGGGCAAGGCGCCGAGGTGACCTATCACGACCCCTACATCCCGAAGGTCGTCCTGTCTGAAGATCGTTTCCTCGCTGGAGCCTCCATTGCCACGCTGGAGTCGGTCCCCCTCACCGCCGCCCGCCTCGAAGCCCAAGATTGCGTCCTAGTTGCCGTCGCGCATCGCGGCTTCGATTTTCCTTGGATCGTCCGACACAGCCGGCTGGTCGTAGACGCTAAGAACGCCACGAAGCTGGTCCGAGAGGAGCG
>JACQEV010000073.1 GCA_016200385.1 Candidatus Methylomirabilota bacterium | reverse complement strand
GTCTTGCCGACCCCCCCTTGCCGCCGAAGAGCATCAGCTTCACGCGCTCTTGCCGGCCTAGGCGACGCTGACCTCCAGGATGCCGTTCCGGTAGGAGGTCTTCAACGAGTCAGGCCTCCCCTAGGCAGGAAGGAGAATCTCTTTATTATACTTCCGGTCCTTGCCCTCGGCGGAGATGGTGAGGATGTCATCTTTCAGCTCTACCCGGACGTCACCGGCCTCCACACCGGGCACCTCGGCGATGACCCGGATGGCCTCTTTCTCATCGAAGACGTCCACCAGGGGCTCCATCACCTCCTCCACCATGGGGCCCTCTTCGCCCTTCTTGATATTGCCGAAGGTCTCGACGGTCGGTCCACCCCCCAAGCCGACCTTCACGCTGAAGCCGTAGACACCCCTGAGGTCCTTCAGCCGGCCCCTTCCCGTGAGCTCACCAGTTCGGGTCACCTCGGTCTTCCCCTCCGTCTCCATTTCCTTGAGGAGCTCGATGAGGTCGCCGATCCCCCTGACGAGATCGCCGAGGCCGAATCCACTCCCGCCTTTTCGTCCTTTCATACATTCCTCCCTCACCCGCCGAGGCGGGCCTCAACCCGGTCCATTCGCTCCCTGAGCTGACGGTTTTCCTTCTCCAGGGCCCCGGCCTTCGAGGAGAGGGCGGGGTCGCTCTGCCACCAGTCGATCCCCATCTCCTTCGCCTTCTCCACCGAGGCGATCAGGAGCCGGATTTTGATGGTCAACAGCTCGATGTCCGCGATACAAATCTTGATGTCCCCGGCGATGACGATCCCCTTGTCCAGGACCCGCTCGAGGATATCAGCGAGGCTGGTGGTCTGGACGCTGTGGGCGATGTTCTGTGGCATGTCGTCCCCCTACCGTCCCACTCTCGCCGACTCGACCCTCGCCCCGCAGGACGGACAGAACTTATAGTCATCCTCGTAGATGTAGCGCCAAGTCCCTCCGCACTCCGGGCACCTCCGGGTCAACGGCTCCCCGCACTTCGTGCAATGCTTCAGGGCCCCCCAGGTAGTCTCCCCGCACCCCGGACATTTGAACGCGCCCATCGTGGTCCTCCTCTCAACTCGCTCGTCTGGTGACCATGGGCTGGCCGACCCGCTCGAAGGATACGACATCCAGGTCCTCACTGAGCTTCGCTTCGTAGAAGTTTCGATCCATGACCCTGGCCGGGATCCCCAGGGCCTTCATGTACGCGCTCTCTTCAATCACCTCCACCTGGACTTCCCAGCCTTCGGAGGTCTTGCTCGTCTTGATGATGGTCCCCTCTTTCTTCAGGACCTCCCTCAGAAAACCCAGGACCGCTCGATTCACCACTTCGATCTTCATTCCCCACCCTCCTCATGCGGCGCGCGACTTCTCCGTAACGCCCTCGCCCTCACCGGTCACCCCAGGACCTGGGTCCGCCTCGCTTCCCTCCGACTCCACCTCCTCCTTGGCCTGCCGGACAGCATTGAGCCTGGTCTCGCATTCCGCCGCGCGCAGGTTGTACTCCTCCTCGCCAATCTCGTCCATCTCGTAGAGGAGCTGGAGCTCTAGGAGCTTCTCCTGGATGTATGCCTCATCATTCAGCTCGCGGTCGGCCATCTCGTAGATCTTCCGGAAAATGCCAAGGAACCCCGTGAAGGGAAGCGCGAGGAGATCGTCAATCAGGAGCATCCATCCCTCGTTAGACCTGAATGACTAGGTTGACGAAGTTAAAGGGCGGGAACCCCCCCACGTACTTGAAGATGACCCGCTCCCCGTACCGTTCTGCCAGTCTGTTCATTTCGCGGTCAAAGGCGGCCTCCCGGTCCCGGTCCGCCAGAAAGGCGGCATTCATGATCATTCGCTCCCCCAGGAGCCGATTGGTCAGACGGAAGTCGTGGCAGGCCCCCTTGAGCGCCTCCACGATCTCCTCCCGGACCCTCGCCTTCTCGGCCTCCAGGGCGGCTTCCACCATCCGCCCGATCTCGACGAGCTGCCAGTGGGCCTTCTGGGGCGGAAGCGAGGCCACCGCCTCCTTCCGCCGCCGGATCTCCCCGTCTCGCTCCAGGATCTCCTGGTAGATGAGCGTTTCGTGGAAGATCGCCTTCACCCCCACCTCCACCTTTCCGTGCATCCGCTCTAGGATGCCCTTAAACTCGGCGTACTCCCGCTCCAGGATGGCCCGCACCTTGGCTTCGTCCTCGGCAATGGTGCAGAACCTGACGGGGAGGACGGTGTGAGATTTGAAGACGGCCTCGATGGCCCGCTCGTGGGCCAAGGAGTTCTCCCGAGAGACAGGATAGCGCCCCGATCTCCCTGTACGTGATGGTGTAGAGCTCATCCCCCCGGCCGCCGATCCCCAGGGGGCCGAAGCGCTCCTCCTCGGCCCCCTCGGTGATGCAGTAGATGTACTTCCCGTGCCCGGCCACGGCGTGCCGCTCACTCGTCCTGCGTGAGGGTGATGTTGACAAAGTTGTACGGGGGAACTGGCCCCACGTAGGCGAACTTCACGCGCTCCCGGTATCGAAGGGACAGCCGCTCCATTTGATCGTCGAACTCCTTCTCCCTGGCCCGATCCACAAGGAATGCAGCGTTGAGGAGCATCCGGTCCCCGACGGTCCGGTTGCGGCGGTGTTCGGCAGCCAGGCGCCTTAACACCCTCAGGATCTCCTCCCCCTCGCACTCTTTCTTTGCCTCCAGGGCGGCCTGGACCATCTGGCCGATGTCGATCCGCTGAGCGTGGGTCTGTCGGGAGGGCCGC
>JACQEV010000072.1 GCA_016200385.1 Candidatus Methylomirabilota bacterium | reverse complement strand
TCCGGCGGGAGATCGCCCTTATCGAGGGCGACCTCTATAACAGCCGCCTACTGGCCCGCAGCCGTCAGAATCTCAACAACCTCGGATACTTCGAAGACGTGAAGGTTGACACCCGACGCGGAACGGCCGAGGATCGCGTTGATATCGACGTGACGTTGAAAGAGAAACCGACTGGCTCCTTTGCCATCGGCGCCGGATTCAGCTCGGTCGATGGTGTCTTGGGGGCCGGCTCGATCTCGCAGAATAACTTTCTCGGGCTGGGACAGCGGCTCTCCTTCTCGGGCCAGCTCGGTAGCAGGGCCAACCGATTCGTCATACGTTTCCAAGATCCCCATATCCTGGATACCGAAACCTCGCTCGACCTTTCGGTGTTCAACCAGCGGCTCCTCTTCCAGACCTTCACCGGCTTCGACCAGGATTCCAAGGGCGGATCCCTCACACTTGGCCGACGCCTCTACAAGGAGCTATTCGGTTCCGTTTCCTATCGATACGAGCAGGTCCGGATCTTCAATCTTGTGAGTACCCTCATTACCAACCCGAACCCGTTGATCAAGGAAGGAACAAGCACGACTGCCAGCGTCGGCTTTGGCCTCTCGATGGACCTCAGGGACAATCGCCGTGATCCGACGCGTGGCTTCATCGGCACGGCGACGTATCAGCTCGCCGGGACCTTCTTTGGCGGGGAGAACGAGTTTAATCGATTCAGCTTCGATTTGGGCTATTATCATCCGCTGTTTTGGAAATTCGTAGGGCATATCCGCGGGAACCTGATCGTAGTGGAGCCCTTCGGCGCCAAGGAGATACCGGTGCAGGAGCGAATCTTCCTCGGTGGCACCAACACCATCCGCGGCTTTAGGACCTTTACGCTGAGTCCTGTCGATGCTGCTGGAAACCGCATCGGCGGCAACAAGGCGATCTTTTTCAATAACGAGGTGCTGTTCCCGATCTATGAGCCGTTGGGGGTCAAAGGATTGTTCTTTGTCGATGCCGGAAATGTGTTCAAAGAGGATCAAAGCCTGTCGCTGGAACTGCGACCGACGGCCGGGGGCGGGCTTCGAGTCGGCACCCCCTTCGGACTGGTCCGGGTCGAATGGGGCTTCAACCTGGACAAACAGCCCGGAGAGCGGAGTAACGCCATCCACTTAACCGTCGGGTCGGTATTTTAGGATAGGGAGGGAGCCGTTGATGAAGCGATTCACACTCGGCGGGCGACGGTGGCTTGGCCTGGTGGCTGCTGCGGCCATGCTTATGGCTTCTGAGAGCCGGGCTACGGATTCCCCAGTGAAGGTCGGTTTCGTTGATATCCAAGCAGTCATCGCCCAATCAAAAGAAGGGCAGGCGGCGAGAAACAAAGTGGCGGCCGAGGCGGCAGAGAAACAGAAAGAAATCAGTGCGAAAGAGGGTGAGATCAAGCAGATGGACGCAGAGCTTCAAAAACAGAGCCCCATCTTGAGCGATGCCGCGAAGAAGGAAAGAGAAGAGGAGATCCGTCGCAGGCTGCGCGACCTCAAGCGGCTAACCGAGGATTTCAACCGCGACCTGGCCAAGCGCGAAACCGAGCTCATCAACGATCTGCTCAGGGATGTCACTGCCGTGATCCGGGACTATGGCAAGGAGAAGGGGTACTCGCTCATCCTCGAGAAGGGGCAGGGTGGAGTGATCTACGGCAGCGATCCCGCTGACCTGACAAAAGATATCCTGGAGCGCTACAACGCGCGTTCAAGCAAGAAGTAGCGACGGCGATGCGATTGCGGGAGTTGGCGGAACAGCTGGGGTGCCGGCTGGTGGGCGATGGAGAGATCGAGGTGCGTGGTCTGGCCCCGATCCAGGACGCCGGTGAAGGGGATCTGACCTTCGTCGTCAACCCCCGTGACCTTCCGAAACTGGAGGCGAGCCGGGCATCGGCCGTCATCCTGAAGGAGGAGGGGCCGAGGTCTTCCAAGCCGGCGCTCCTGACGAGCGACCCGCATCTGACCTTTGTCCAGGCGCTCCGCCTCTTCCACCCTGCGGAGCTGCAGACCCCCGGCGTTCATCCGTCGAGCATCGTGCGGGACGGGGTGCGCCTGGCAGAGGGGGTCGCCATCGGGGCGCACTCGTACATCGAGGAAGGCGCGTCGATCGGCCCAAGAAGCGTCGTCGGCCCCCAGGTCTATATCGGGAAGGGGTCTCGCATTGGCGCCGACTGCCAGGTCTACCCGCAGGTCATGATCCGGGAAGATGTCGAGATCGGGGATCGAGCCATCATCCACAGTGGGGCTGTGATCGGCAGTGATGGCTTCGGATATCTGAGGGACAGCCGAGGGGTTCGTGTCAAGATCCCGCAGGTCGGGCGGGTAATCCTTGAAGATGACGTGGAGATCGGCGCCAACGTGACGATCGACCGGGCCACCATGGGAACTACGCGGGTCAAGCGTGGGGCCAAAATCGACAATCTGGTCCAGATTGCACACAACGTCACGGTGGGAGAAGACACGGTGATCGCAGCCCTGAGCGGGATCTCCGGCAGCACAACAATCGGAGCCCGCGTGACACTGGCGGGCCAGGTCGGGGTCGCGGATCATATCGAGATCGGCGACGATGTCACCGTGGGGGCCCAAGCCGGGGTGATAAACGACATCCCTCCGGGGATGGTCTTATGGGGCACACCCGCCGTGCCACATCTAGAATTCAAGCGGGGTGTCGTCGCGGTGAAT
>JACQEV010000071.1 GCA_016200385.1 Candidatus Methylomirabilota bacterium | reverse complement strand
TGCCACCATGCACAGGATCGAGCAGGTCGGAGAAGCCGTCCACGAGATCTTCTCGGCGGGGCTGGTTCCCGCAAAGCTCGAGTTCATAGACGGCTTCGCCATGCGGTTGGTGGATGACTTTACCAAGGTGGGCCTCGACCGCGGGGCAGCGGCCCTGCTCCTCATCGAGGTGGACGGGGACAGAGAAGGGGTCGAAGAGGAAGTCGCGCAGATCGAGTCGATCTGTCATAGGGTGGGGGTCAAGAGGCTCCAGACTGCGCAATCCACCCAAGAGGAAGAGGCGCTATGGCGGATGCGGAGCATGTTGAGCCCCACTGTCTCGCGCGCGGCCGACATCAAGATCAACGAGGATGTCGTCGTGCCGAGGGGGAGGCTTGCAGAGGGGCTTCGGCTCATCGACGAGCTGGCACGGAGGCACCGCCTGAGGGTGGTGAATTATGGCCATGCCGGGGACGGGAATCTCCACACCAGTTTCCTTGTGGATGACGATCCGGAGCAGAAGCGCCGAGCGGAAGAGGCGGTGTCGGAGCTGTTCCGGCTGGTGCTCCGTCTGGGAGGGTCGGTGACAGGCGAGCACGGCATCGGTCTCACCAAGGTCAAGTACCTTGCCTGGGAGATCGGGGAGGAGGGGGCGGCTGCCATGCGAAAGGTGCGGGATGCCTTCGACCCTCGGACATTGATGAACCCGTACAAGATCTTTCTGGAACCCGGCGCGGAGGCGATCCAGGGGGATAAGCGACTGGCGTAATGACGGTGCGAGGTGCAAAGTGCGAGGTGCCAGGTGCGGAGTGCGGGGTGACGCTTTGCAGTTCCAGGTTCCGAGCTCGGGGTTCCAAGTTGGTAACTTGGAACTTGGCACCTGGGACCTGGAACTTTTCTCAATGAGGGTGGGGTCGTGCAGGTTGTGCAGCCCGCGACAACTCAGGAGATAGCAGAGCTGCTGAGATCGGCCCAGGCGAAGGGGGCGAGCGTCGCCGTCCGGGGCGGCAGGACCCTGGAGCAGATCCTTCCCGCCGAGGGAGCGGCCTCCGACCTGCTCTTCGACATGTCCCGGATGAACCGAATCGAGTCGATCGAGAAGGGGAACCTGCTGGCCCGGGCGGAGGCGGGGACCATCACTGCGGCGGTGCAGGCAGCCGCGGAGGCTGAGGGACTGTTCTATCCGCCGGACCCCACAAGCCTTGAGACCTCCACCATCGGGGGGAACATCGCGTGCAGTGCCACCGGGCCTCGCCAGTTGAAATACGGCGGGACCAGGGACTTCGTCCTTGGGCTCGAGGTTGTGCTGCCAAGCGGTGAGCACATCCGGACCGGCGCAGATATGCAGAAGAGCGTGGCTGGTTACGACATGACCCGTTTTCTTGTAGGCTCCGGCGCGCGATTTGGCGTGGTGACCGGCGCGGTCCTGAGGCTGCTGCCCAAGCCGCAAGGCCGTCGGACCATCCTGTGCTCCCTTCCAAGTTGGACGGCCGGAGCGGCCGTTGCCCTGGCTGTCCTGAAGAGCGGGATGACGCCCGCCGCCTTGGAGCTGCTGGATCTTCACTGTCTCGAGGTCGATCGCGAGGCGTGGACGTCGCTTGGCGCTCCGTGGCGGGGGGCGGTCGGTGCGGAGAGCGTGTTGCTGATCGAGCTGGACGGAGTGGAGGCATCGGTCAATCGGCAGCATGCCCAGGTCGAGCGGCTCTCGGCCGACACTGCAGGAGCCCTGGTTCTGAGCCTGACCGAGCCGGATGAGGTGAGCCGGGCTTGGGAGCTTCGACGGAGGCTGCTCCCTCGGCTCATGGCGGGCAGCCCGACTTGGGCCATGGCTCTTGCAGCCATTGTCCCTGACAAGCTCCTGCTGCCATTTTCGTCTGATGAGCCTCCAGTCTCATTGATCTCCAATGGACCGACCCGTGTTGCCTGCTTTGCCCATGCCGGCACGGGAGTGCTGCACCTGTTCGTCGGGATCGACCCGGCAAAAGAACGAGACGGGGATGAGGCGATCGCGTTGGTTCGCAGAATGCTGCAGCGCCTGCGTGACCTTGGCGCAAAGCTCCTCCGCACCTATGGTCCAGCCCGCCGCCTGCTGGGGGAAGAGGAGGCTCCGGCGTCTGCCCTGATGGAGAGGCTTGCTGCGGCCCAACGATCGTTCGATCCAAAAGGCGTGATGATCCCGTGAGAGCCACCCTCGCAGAAAAGCCGCAGACGAGGGGCGTCGAGCTCCTCGACCGGGCCAAGATCGACACCTGCGTCCAGTGCGGGATGTGCCTCACGAGTTGCCCGACGTACCGAGAGCTGGGGGTTGAGATGGACTCCCCGCGCGGCCGGATCTTCCTGATGAAAGCGGTGCAGGAGGGGCGACTTCAACCGGATGAGCTCTTCGCCAAGCATATGTACCTCTGCCTGGATTGCCGGGCGTGCGAAACGGTCTGTCCGACCGGGGTGCCGTTCGGATCATTGGTCGAGGCGGCCAGGGCTGTTGTGGAGCAGCACCGGCGGCTCCCTTTCCTCACCCGTCTTATGCGCGACCTGGCCTTCAGATGGCTGTTGCCACACCCCGGCCGCCTGCAATTCCTCGGAGCGATCCTGCGCCATGCTCAGCGCTGCCGCCTGCTTGCCATTGCCAAGCTTTTTGCACCCGGTCGGCTCCGGGACTGGCTGACGCTCCTCCCGGACCTCTCCGGTCGCCCCTTTTTGCCGGGCGATGTGATCTCGATCCGGCCCACGGGCCCGCGGCGTGGGGAGGTCGCCCTCTTCTGGGGTTGCGCGGCACCAGTGCTTCTGCCGAATGTGCAGCGCGCCACCGCCCGGGTCTTGGCCAGATACGGCTATGAGGTGGTGGTGCCGGAAGGCCAGACCTGCTGCGGTGCCCTCCATCTTCACAACGGGCTGCGTGAGGAGGCCCAGGCGCTGGCGAAGCGCAACCTCGTGGCCTTTGAAGCCGCGGGGGGCGATGCGGTGATCGTGAATGCTGCGGGGTGCGGTGCGACGCTGAAGGAGTATCCGGAGCTGCTTCGCGGCACAGCCGAGCAAGCGCGCGCACTGCACTTCCGGGCCGTCGTCAGAGATTTCGCCGAGTTCCTTGCTGCCGCACCAGAAACTCCGGCGGGTGGTCGCTTGAAGAAAACGGTGACCTACCAGGATCCCTGCCACCTGGCCCACGGCCAGCGAGTGAGACGGGAACCTCGGCAACTCCTCAAAACAATCCCTGACGTCGAGTTCAAGGAGATGCGGGACGCAGATCGTTGCTGCGGCAGCGCGGGAATCTATAATCTCCTGTACCCGGGGCTTTCGCAGCGGTTCCTGAGGGCAAAGATCGATCATGCGGCCCAAACCGGGGCTCAGCTCATCGTGACGGCGAACCCGGGCTGCCAACTGCAACTGCAGGCCGGGATCCGCCAGGCGGGCCTCTCCGCCGAGGTAGTTCATCTGGCCGAGCTGCTGGCCCAAGCCTACGGGCTTGATTCAGGAGGCTAGTGCATGAGCTTGCGAGGACCGATCGCCTCAACCGAGACCGGCCTGCGTGGCATCATCGCCATCAAGGCCTTCTATGGGGTGTTGTTCTTCGTGATCGGCCTCGGGGTTTTTGCCCTCATCAATAAAGACATCTCCGACCTGGCCGAGAAGGCGGCCAACTCGTTGGGGATCGATCCGGAAAACGGAAGCCTCAATGCGCTGCTTGAGTGGCTGACGGGGATCTCTCCAAAACAGATCGCGGCAGTCGGGCTTGGCACCATCCTGTATTCGGGCTTGTATCTGACGATGGCGTGGGGACTCCATCTGAGGCAGGCATGGGCGGAGTGGCTGACGATTGTGGCCACGGGGCTCTTCATCCCCGTTGAGATCTATGAGGTGGTCCGCTCTTGGCGTTTTAGCTATTTTCTTGTTCTCATCATCAATGCCTCCATCGTCTGGTACTTGCTCCGCCGCCGGGCCCGCCTGTCAGCGGTCCCGCAAGAGGTTGAGGCGAGCCTTCCGGACGATGCCATGACCCCTCCCACGTTGCGACCCTGACGGCCAACCCGCCTCGCCTACCCTTTCACGACGCGCTCAGCCACAAGGTCTCCCATGCGCGCAGTTCCGACCTGTTTTTTTCCAGGTTGCATGATGTCCATGGTCCGGTATCCTTGCTCCAGCACATCCAGGACGGCGATTTCGATGGCGGCTGCTGCCGGCTCCTGACGGAGTGAATGGCGCAGCAGCATCGCGGCAGAAAGGATGGCCGCAAGGGGGTTGGCCTTGTCCTGGTCCGCGATGTCAGGAGCGGAGCCGTGGATCGGTTCGTAGAGGCCGGGCCCCTCTCCCAGGCTGGCCGACGGGAGCATGCCGATTGAGCCGGCGAGCATGGCAGCCTCGTCGCTCAGGATGTCGCCGAAGGTGTTCTCTGCCAGCAAGACATCGAAGCGCCGGGGCTCGCGGATAAGCTGCATGGCGCAGTTGTCCACCAGGATGTGATCCAGTTCGATGTCAGGATACTCCCTGGCCATGGTAGTGACGACGCGGCGCCAGAGCTGGGAGCTGGCCAGCACGTTGGCCTTATCGACGGAGGTGAGGTGTCTCCGACGGCGGCCCGCGATCTGAAAGCCGACCCTGGCGATCCGCTCGATTTCCGGCGTGGTGTAGTTGAGGGTATCCACACCCTGTTCACCTCTGCCGTCAGAGGTAGGCCAGATCCCCTTGGGCTCCGCAAAGTAGAGGCCACCCGTTAGCTCTCGGAGCACCAGTAAATCGACGCCCTCGACGATCTCCCGCTTCAGTGGCGAGGCATCGATTAGAGGTGGGAACAGCTTGACGGGTCGGAGGTTGGCGTAGAGCTGAAGGTCCTTGCGGAGGGTGAGCAGGCCCCGCTCCGGGCGGCGATCCACCGGCAGGCTGTCCCACCTCGGTCCGCCGACCGCCCCGAACAGAATGGCATCGGACGCTCTGCACAGGGTCCATGTCTCCGGGGGCAGCGGTGTCCTCAGCCGGTCGATGGCGGCCCCCCCGACGATCCCCTCTTCGAACTCCAGATGTATGCCGAAGCGGCCTCCAGCGCTCTTGAGGACCTTCATTGCCTCCCAGACCACCTCCGGGCCAACACCATCTCCAGGAAGCACTGCGATCCGAGCCATGAACTCTCCTCTGTCGACAGCAGCCCCACGCGCCGCTTAGCGGCGGTTCATGAGTACCACGGCCCTCTAGATGGGTCAAGGGGAAAGGTTTGATAAACTACTTGAGGGAAGGCAAGTTCGTGTGTCGTCTCTGGGTAGGCCTCCATCGGGGTCAAACCGCTCAATGGGCACCCACGACTGTCGCAAAGCCGAGCTCAGTCAAGGCGTGGTAGGTTTCCAGGGCTTCGGCATCCTTG
>JACQEV010000086.1 GCA_016200385.1 Candidatus Methylomirabilota bacterium | reverse complement strand
CGCTGTGCGGCTGAAGGTGAAATCCAGCCACAAGACCTCCTCGCCGCGGTTGACCGTTACGGTCTCGGGCTCGAGGCCAGTATCGGTGACGCGGACTGTCGCTGCCCACGACGAGGCTGCCGGAGCTAGTAGAAGCAGGGAACTCAAAGCCCCTGGTAACACCACGTTCTTTCGCATTGTGAAATCACCTCCTTCATTGCTTGTTCTTTTTCGAGCCGCGCTGATGACTCTCACGTCACGCTCTTGCTAACCGCAGCACTGGCCTACCTCGCAGGAGGAGGCCTGCGGGTTCTCTTTCTCCTCGGCCTTCTCCTCCTTTTGCTCGGTCTCCGGTTCTTGCTTCTCTGTTGTTCCGCAGCAACCAGGCATCGCTTTCACCTCCCTTCTCCTCATCAGCTTGTTACTCGATCTCCCGATCTCAGCCGGTCTGAGGGGTGTTAGAGTATGGTGTATATGCACGTATAATCTCAAAAAAATGGGGCTTAACTCGCTCGCGTCAACGAAACTACAGCAGACAATTCCCCGCGCAGTCCCCTCCAACGCCCTTCACCCAATCCTTTGACCACATGGGTCTGCGCCTTTTGCCAGAGCGGGTACGCCCTGGCCACGGCTTTCCGGCCCTGATCGGTCAGGGTTACCTCCCGCTCTCGCCGGTCATTCCCAGGATCAACTCTGATGAGGCCCTGCTCTTGGAGCAGCTTGAGGTTTCGGGTCAACGTCGTCCGGTCTGTCACAGTTGCCTCAGCCAGTCGTGATACCGTTATCGGCTCCATCGCCATCGTCGCTCCCAAGATGCCGAACTGCGTGATCCGAAGACCAGTTGGCCGCAGGACCTCATCGTATAACTGTGTGACGGCGCGGGCGGCCTTGCGGAGGCTCCCGCAGACACACTCCCCAGCTTTAGACTTGGCCAACTCTGACTGGCTTCCTCTATTGAGCATGATAGGAGTATATACACCTGTTGTGGGCCTGTCAAGTGTTTTTTTGTCGGCGCCTGGGGAAACCACCCACAAAGAGATCGGCAGACCCTGGCCGGCCCTGTAGCGATGCGAGGCGAGAGTCCGATCAGACATGTGCTGACCTTTACACCATGAGCCACCTTGGGTATAGTTGCGTGCCATGGATGCCTTTTGCCTTGCAGCGTTGATCCAGGAAGCGCAGGCGATCCTCCCCGGCGCCAAGATCAGCCGTGTCACTCAACCGGATCGCTGGAGTCTGCATCTGATGTTTCAGAAAGGGCGGGGGCCCGGAGGGCTCATGCTGTCTGTCAAGCCCGGCGCGCCCAGATTCGAGTGGCTGTCTTTGCCCAGCCATCCATCACGAGCCTCAACAAGGTTCGCTGACGTGGTGGCCTCAAGGATCAAGGGCGCTGCGGTCGAGAGAATCGAGCAGTTGGGCCTGGAGCGGATCGTGGCGTTGCACGTGAAGAGCGGTTCCGCGCCGGAGGCGGCTATGGCGCTCTACGCGGAGATGTTGGGTCCCCGCGGAAATCTCGTCTTGGTCGATCGAGCGACCGGAACGATCATCGACCGCCTGCGCCCCACCTCGGGAAAGGCAGGGGGTGAGCCGTCAAGAGCTGGCGAGCCATATCGGGCCCCTTTTGAGCCCGGCCGCGTCGATCCCAGACTGGTCGGGGAAGAAGAATTTTGTGAGCTTGTCCGGCGACGCCTGGCCGAAGGGATCGAACCGGCACGCGTGCTCATGACCTGCTTCACAGGGTTTGGCCCGATGATGGCTGCGGAATTGGTAGCCCGCTCAGCATTCTCGGCGCAGGGCCCGCTGGACGAGCAGACCCGGTCCCTCTGGAAACCGTGTTCCGACCTCGTCACCAGGGTGAGCGAAGGCCGCTTTGAGCCCAGGCTCCTCATCGGGGATGATGGGCAGCCGATCGGCCTCGCGGCCTTCCCGCTCGTCACGGTTCCTAGCGCTCGCCAGATCCGTTACTCCACCATGTCTGAAGCTGCTGCGGCCTATCAGTTGGGTCGTGAGGCGGAGACAGCACAGGGGGCGCTTGGGGCCGGCTTGCTGCGGCGCCTGAAGCGAGAGGTCGCCAGAGCAGAGCGGCTTTCGGCCCAACTCGTAGAACAGGCGACCGTCTATAGTCAGGCCGAGCTTCATGAACTGAAGGGGCAGCTCCTGCTCGCCAATCGCGCCGCTATCCGCCGCGGACAGCGGGCGGTCGAACTTCCCAACTACGCCGATCCGGCAGGGGGACCCCTTCAGATCGAGCTGGACCCCGCACGCTCGATCGAGGAGAACGCGAAGCACTACTTTGCTTTACAGCGCAAGGCAAAGCGGGGGACGGAGGTCGTGAGGAGGCGCCTCGCGGATGTGGCGGCGCGCCTTGCCAGGCTGCAGAGCTTCATCCGGGAGTCCGAAGAGGCCAGGGGGCTGGACGATCTCCGGCAGATCGAGGCCGCCCTTGCGCCAATCGTCAGTCTGCTTCCATCCCGCGATAAGGGCACAAGAGGCGTTCGGGATTCGGCGGGACCAGAGCCCCGAACGTTCCGCTCATCGGATGGCATGACGATCCTGGTAGGGAAGAACGGGCCCGGGAACGATCACCTGACCTGGCGGCTTGCACGGTCCCACGACCTGTGGCTTCACGCTCAAGGGTTTCCCGGCTCTCATGTTATCGTCCGCCTG
>JACQEV010000068.1 GCA_016200385.1 Candidatus Methylomirabilota bacterium | reverse complement strand
TTCCTCTGACCCGATCAAGGTGATCGCTTCAGGCGCCTCGCCCATCGTCCCGATCACCTCATCGTGCCCCTCGTGACCCACAAGGATGATTGTACGGTCTTCCGTGGCGAACTTGATCGCCTCGTTATGGACCTTCGTGACGAGAGGGCAGGTGGCATCGATGACCTTCAGCCCCCTGGAATCCGCCTGCTCCCGCACCTCCGGTGACACCCCGTGGGCGCTGAAGATGGCGATCGCGCCGTCTGGAACCTCATCGAGGTCGTCCACGAAGATCGCCCCCTTCTGCCGGAGCTCCTCCACGACGTGGCGGTTGTGGACGATCTCCTTCCGGACATAGACCGGCTCGTCGTACAGATCCAGGGCGATCTTCACCACATCGATGGCACGATCAACCCCGGCGCAGAACCCTCTCGGCTTGGCCAGGATCAGCTTTTCGACCGTCATCAATCTCCCTTTCGGCGCGTTTATCTCACGCTGAGGCTGCTTAGGACTTGCGGGGCATCATAGCAGGACAGAACCCTGCTGTCAAACCTCACATGACACCCAGGAGCGAAGATAAACAGGCTTACGACATGAGTTTACGTGTCATTGCGAGCACTCGAAGGGTGCGTGGCAATCGCGATCCGCAATGGTGAGTGCTCTCTCCGTTCTTGGATGACGAGCCGCGACCATTCGGACAGACGCTTGCCCTCCTGATCAGCTCGCCTTCTCCAGAGCCTTGATAATCTCACGGCAGAAGGCGGGCAGATCCTTCGGCTCCCTCGACGTGATGAGGTTGCCGTCCACAACCACCTCCTGATCGATGTAGCGCGCTCCGGCGTTCACCAGGTCGTCTTTGATCGAATGGAAGCCGGTGGCGGTCTTTCCCTTGAGCACCCCCGCCGAGCAGAGCATCCAGCCGGCGTGACAGATGGCGGCCACGACCTTGCCGCTCTGGAAGGCATCCTTCACCAGCTTGACCATCGCTCCCGAGCGCCGCATCAGGTCCGGCGCGTAGCCGCCTGGGATGATGACGGCGTCAAAGTCGCCTGCCTTGACCTCTTCGGCCGACACGTCGGCATTCACCGGATAACCTATCTTGCTGGTATAGCTCTTTGCGCCGGTCCCCACCACCTTCACCTCTGCGCCTTCCTCCTTGAGTCGGTAGTAGGGGACCCACAGCTCCATCTCCTGGTACATATTCTCCGCCAGGATCGCGATTTTCTTCCCTTTGAGTCTCATCGAGTTGTCCTCCTCGCGCAAGCGGCCTCGCCTAGTTGGCCTAGCTAACTGCCTCACCATAGCCCGTCTTGGGTTTGTCTGTCAAGGAAGAGGTCGGAAGGTGCGCGCGTAGCGCAAGAATGAGCATTGACAGGTAGGCGATCGGGCGATATAAGAGGCCAATGGATTCTGTGGTCATAGAGAGGGGAGGCAGATGCCGCTGAAGGCTGTGTTGTTTGATGCCGGGAACACGATTGTCCTGATCAATTATGCCGTTGTCGTCGAGGCTCTCGCCGCGGAGGGGTTCGAGTTCGAGGAGGCGCGGGTGCGGGAGGCCGAGTATCGGGCCAGGGTACTGCTGGATCCAATCTTGGCTCAGAGCAATTCCACTGAATCTCCGAACATCTTTCAGACCTACATGCGGTTTGTCTGCGAGAACTTGGGGGTGGAGTGGGGGGCAGGCGCAGAGTGCGCCTTTCGGCGGATCGCCGAGTACAACCGGCAGCATAACCTCTGGAACCAGCCGAACCCGCAAGCCCCCGTCATCCTGGAGCGCTTGCGCCAGCGCGACCTGGCGATCGGAATGATCTCCAACTCCGATGGGAGCATCCAGCGGATGATCACGAGGGAAGGATTGGCCCCCTACTTCCGCTTCGTTTTAGATTCTCGCGTCGTCGGGGTGGAGAAGCCGGATCCCCGGATCTTTCAGATGGCGCTCGAACGCGCCGGGGTTGCCCCGGACGAGGCCGTGTACATCGGTGACCTCTACTCTATTGATGTCGTGGGGTCGAGGGCGGCAGGCCTCGATGCGATCCTTCTCGATCCCGCGGGCCTGTGGGGAAATGTTGACTGCCCCAAGGCGAAGGACCTCTCAGAGGCGGTGGATATCGTCCTCCGGCGAGTGTCTTAAACCAATCCTCCACGTTTCGACTCCACTCAAGCGCCCTTCTCTCTTCCGAGGAGAAGGCAGGATGAGGGGAGGACGCTCCGATCTATGGGCGTGTGGCCTCCTGAAACGCTTGCCAAAGTCCCAGAACCGCCACATACCCTATCCCGAGCGTATATAGCATGATGAAGGGGATGATCAAATAGGTCCCCTTGCAGAAGGCCAGCCACAGGCCATAACCGCTGTAACAAAAGAGCCCAACCTCAACGAGCACGGTCCAGGACAGGGGCAGCCGATAGCTTTTCCCGACCCACCTGTCGGTGTGACTCTCGATCCGGAATTTGGGGGTCCGTACGAAGCGATTGCGTCGCCCAAAAAGACCCTCGAAGACCGCCTTCGCATTGTTCACCGCGATTCCCGTCCCGAGGAGCATCAGGAACGGCATCGCCCGAAGCCGCTGGCGCCAGTCGTGGTACAGCTCCCGCTGCGAGTACCAGTAGAGAGTGGAGGGCCCGAAGGTCGCGAGCGAGAGGAAGGTGAGGGGGGCCCAGAGGTGCCGCCATCCCGGCAGCAGCCAGTTCCAGCGTAAGAGGGGCGGCGTCGCGAGGATGACCATGATCATCAGTGGGTGGACGAGGTAGTGAGTCATGTGGAGGAAGGCCTGATACTTGGCGAACGGGGAGGCCGGGGATCTGAAGATTCTCGGAAGGAGCTTCTTGGCGGTCTGGATGGAGCCCTTCGCCCATCGGTGCTGCTGGGACTTGAAACCGTTGAGCTGGGCCGGAATCTCGGCCGGGCAGAGGAGGCGCGGAAGGAATTTCATTCGCCAGCCTGCCAGTTGCGCCCGGTAGCTCAGGTCCAGATCCTCGGTCAACGTATCGGTCTGCCAGCCTCCTGCATCGAGGATCGCCGACTTGCGCCAGATGCCGGCCGTGCCGTTGAAGTTCATGAAGAGGCCGGACCAGGCTCGCGCTGGTTGCTCGATCCCGAAG
>JACQEV010000085.1 GCA_016200385.1 Candidatus Methylomirabilota bacterium | reverse complement strand
AGCCGATCGTCTTGATCGGCTCGCCAGAGATACACGGAGGCTGGAACCCATCGCCCGGCTCCTTCTCCACCAGAAAGATGCTCAGTCCCTTGTGCCGCTTGGCAGTGTCGGGATCGGTCCTGGCCATGAGGGTCAGGACATGCGCCCTGTTGGCGAAAGTGCACCAGGTCTTGGCCCCACTTATCAAGTAGGTTTCGCCCTGCCGTCTCGCCCGCGTCTTGATCGAGGCGGTGTCGGATCCCGCATCCGGCTCTGTGAAGGCCGCCGCGGTCAATAGCTCTCCCGACGCGATCTTCGGCAAGAACCGCCGCTTCTGCTCCTCGGTGCCGTGGGCCAGCAGTAGCGTCCCGGTGATGAGGCTGCGGGTTGCGACGGAGCCAACGCTCAACCACCCTCGAGACAGCTCCTCGGTTACGATCGCCAGGCTCACATAGTCCATCCCTGCGCCGCCATATTCGGGCGGGAAGGTCAAGCCGAAGTAGCCCAGGTCAGCCATCTTTTTGATGAGGCCGAGCGGGATCTCCTTGTTGTCCTGATCGTAAGGGTCGGCGATAGGAACAACTTCTTCCTCGGTGAACTGGCGGACCGCTCGCCGCACCTCTTCATGCTCTGCTGATAGTGAGGACATAGAGAAATCTCCGTGATTACGTGGCCGTCTCTTATGGCGATAGTCGCGACCGTGCGGAACGGCACAGTCGCCATACATCGTTGGAACGGTACTGGCTATGCCGAGACCACGAACTTCCGCGTTTCGTCCAGGTTTCGCAATCCTGTTGCCGGCGCATTCACGAGGAGGGCCATATTGCCCGGCGGATGTTGGTTCTTCCACATCAGGTCATGGGCTTTCGGAATCCCATCAAACTCGAACCCCTCCGACATACACGGCAGGACCCGCCCGTCCATTACCGAGTGGTTTGCGGCATCCGCCTGGTTCAGCGTGGCAAAGTGGCTTCCCTGGATCCGTTTCTGCCGCATCCAGACATACGCAGCATCAAAGGTCAGGTTGAACCCCGTCGTCCCAGCACAGAAGACGACCATACCCCCTCGCCGACACACATAGGCGCTGACGGGGAATGTCTGCTCCCCAGGGTGCTCGAAGACGATGTCGGGGTCGACCCCCTTGCCGGTGATCTCCCAGATCGCCTTCCCGAACCGCTGGACCTCCTTCAGGTACGCGCCATACGTTGCCCGGTCATTGGTGGGGGGGAGCTGTCCCCAGCAGTTGAACTTCGTGCGGTTGACGTACGCCTTCGCCCCGATCTCCAGGCACCACTTCCCCCGATCCTCCGTGGAGACGACAGCGATCGCGTTGGCGCCCGCCGCCTTTATGAGCTGGATCGCCATCGAACCAAGGCCGCCGGATCCACCCCAGACCAGGACGTTCATAGCCGGCTGCAGCGTGTGGGGTGGGTGGCCGTACAGCATGCGGAAGGCTGTCGCCAGGACAAGCATATAGCAGCCAGCCTGCTCCCAGCTCAGATGCTTCGGCTTGGGAACCAATTGCTGGGCCTGGACGCGGGTGAACTGCGCGAATGCCCCGTCGGAGGTCTCGTACCCCCAGATCTTTTGTTCGCGACACAGCATCGGGTCGCCCCCATTGCACTGGTGGCATTGTCCGCAGGTGTGGTTACAATGGACAACGACCTCGTCCCCGACGTTCCACCTCTTCACAGCACTTCCGACCTTCCAGACAACGCCTGCGGCGTCACTTCCGGCGACATGGTACACGCGTTTGTGCACATCGATGGGTGACAGCGGCTCGCCTAGAGCGGCCCACACCCCATTGTAGTTGACGCCGGAGGCCATCACCATCACCAGCACTTCATCGGGAGCGATCTCCGGCACGTCCACGATTTCCCGCTGGAAGGCTTGCAGAGGCGGGCCATGCCGCTCTTTCCGAATGACCCATGCGTGCATCTTCTTGGGCACCACGCCCAATTCAGGGATATGCCCCAACTCGCAGATCTCCGGCGCCATCATTGCTGATTCTCCACCTTCATGGAACGGGTTCAGCCCTTTGCCACCATAAGTGAAACCGCTCCTCGTTCACGACCGCGAAATGCACCTGCGGGATCAGCGCAAATCGCATAACTCTCTATCAGAATTGAAACGTTGTGTCAATATATTGTGACGATACCTGTTGGTAGCATATGAAGTGTCCGCCTCTCGTAGCAAATGATCTGTCCGCTTTTGGCGGAGGGGAGGGTACACTGTTGGGTCTGCTTCTAACAGGAGGGACCCAACATGGACTCAGCGGTGTACCCTTCCTCGGCCATGGAGCGGGCGATGAAGGTGCAAGAAGTGATCTTACGCGCCATTGATGGACGCCTGAAGTGGTACCAAGCCGCTGAGATCCTCGGGATCTCGGACCGCCAGATGCGGCGGTGGAAACGGCGGTACGAGCGCTTCGGCTATGATGGCCTGTTTGACCGGCGCCGCCAACAGCCGTCGCCGAAGCGCGTCCCGCTGGCCGTCGTCCAGCAAGTGTTGACGCTGTACCGGGAGCGCTACTTCGACTGCAACGTGCTCCACTTCCATGAGAAGCTCCAGGGAGAGCACGGGATCGGCCTCTCCTACACCTGGGTGAAGACGGCGCTGCAGACGGCGGGGCTGGTGGCCAACGAGGCGCGCCGGGGCACCCACCG
>JACQEV010000084.1 GCA_016200385.1 Candidatus Methylomirabilota bacterium | reverse complement strand
GTCTGCCACGTATCCCAGGTTGAGGTGTGGGGTAAACCAACCACCGTAGGTTCTTGAGGCCACCAGCAGGCTGGTCACATTGGTGCCCCCGGTTCCCAGCAGATCATCGTCATTCCCCGTTGGGAGCTTGACCTCCGCCACTGCTGCTAGATCTGGAAACACTGGGTGATTCTTAAGCAAATTGTATTTGGTCCGAAGGATGACATCGCCCAAGCCCGTGGCATCTCCGCCGCTTGAGGCGGTAATCGAACTGGTGCCATTCCTGAAGAGATGGACAAATTGGCCTTCGACTTTAGTGCCTCCGATATTCCCATTCTTATCAACAATCACGGCCTCGCCATCTGCCCGGAATCGGAGGTGAACCACCGGGATCACCACGCCGATGTCCCAATAGGAGGTCAAACCATAGGTTGCGATGATGGCGAGGATATCTTCGCTGATGCCAAGGTTAAGACGGACACGAACCTGGTCGCTCTCCGCTTTGAATGTTCCCTTTGTATCGATAGCCCCATTCTCGTTGATGTCCTGGGACAGGAACGCCAACTGGACGTTCCGAAGACTGGTCCCTTGGAACTTCGTAAAGTCGATTCGGGTGTAGGTCAAGTTCAAGTCAAGACGTCGAGCACCAAGGGTCGGGGCTCGCTCGGTCAGGAGGGGACCGAGGCTCTCGGTGGTTCGGATCGGGACTCCCCGCTCCAGGTCGAAGGAGAAGCCGGTGACCGAGGAGTTAAATGAAAAGACCCCAAAGGTGGAGGTGATCTCGTCATTGAGTTGTTCGAGACCTCTCTGAGAAGAGGCTTGGAAGTCTCCAGCGCGTGAGAGATTGTCGGGCGGGGCTTTCTTCAGAGTGACGTCTTTGAGAATAATGCCATCAGGGCCGAAGAGGTTTCTGATCGTATCGCTGAGGGGGCCCCCCGCTTCTACCTTTCCGACCAGCAAAACCATGATCAGAGAGGTGATGACTATCCATTTCACGCCGGCCAGCATTCGCACCATTGCCCCCCTTCTTTCTCCGGAACGGGCCGAGAGCCCGGATGACAGATCGGTTGCCAACAAATCGAGCAAGCGATATCATACCAGAGAAGGCAGAGTCAAGTCATTTCCCAGACGTTTTCCGGCCCTCAAATTGCCCAACCGCAGATGCTTTTGCCGCTATCCGGATAGCGTGTGCAAGGCGAATCTGCTCAATGTGACGGGCCAATTTCTCTTTACAATCTGCGAGCCATTGTGCTATTTTTGCTACACGCATAAGGGGGTGAGGACATGTCGGGGCATTCGAAGTGGGCGGGCATCAAACATAAAAAGGCCAAGGTGGACGCCCAGCGAGGGCGTATCTTTACAAAGGTGATCAGAGAGATCACCATCGCGGCCAGGGTGGGCGGCGGCGACCCGGTTGGAAATCCTCGCCTTCGGTTGGCCATCGAAAAGGCCAAGGGGGTAAATATGCCCCAGGACAACATCCATCGCGCGATCCAGAAGGGAACGGGCGAGCTCCCTGGGGTTTCCTACGAGGAGTATCTGTACGAGGGGTATGGGCCGGGCGGGGTCGCTGTGTTGCTGGAGGTGCTGACCGACAACAAGAATCGCACGGCTCCGGAGATCCGGAAGGCCTTCGCCAAGCACGGAGGGAACCTGGGCGAAGCAGGCTGCGTCGCCTGGATGTTTGAAAAGAAGGGATTGATTCAGGTAGAAGCGGCCAAGGCTGATGAGGATCGTTTGCTTGGTGTCGCGCTGGAGGCGGGCGTCCAGGATGTCCGCCGATCGGATAGCCTCTTCGAGGTCATCACCGCGCCCAAAGATCTCGAGCGGGTAAAGGAATCCCTGGTGAAGGAGAACATCGAAATCGCTCTGGGCGAGGTGACCATGCTTCCGCAGACCACGGTCAAGCTGGAGGGGAAGCAGGCTCAACAGATGCTACAGTTGATGGAGGAGCTCGAGGACCACGACGACGTCCAGAATGCGTACGCCAACTTCGACATCCCCGAAGAGATCATGGCGGCGATGACCGGCTAGGTTGGTCGCCGGATGATGCCGATGGGAGTCATGTGCTGGTCTTAGGGGTCGATCCGGGGGCCAGCGCCACCGGCTACGGGATGGTGGCTCGCAGTGGCGATTCATTGCGAGCCATCGAATACGGGAGCATCACCACCTCATCGCGTGAACCATTCCCTTCTCGACTGCAACAGATCTTCTACCGTCTGGCCGAGCTGATCCGACGCCATCAACCTGACTGGGCCGCCATCGAAACCCTCATCTTCGCGAAAAACGCGCAAAGTGCGTTCAAGCTGGGCCAGGTGAGAGGGGTCGCCCTCCTCGCCGCCGTCGAGGGCGGGCTCGCCATTGCAGAGTACAGTCCCCTGCAGGTGAAAAGCGCCGTCACAGGGTATGGCGCTGCGGGGAAAGGTCAGGTTCAGCGGATGGTCCAGTCGCTTCTCGGCCTCCAGGAGCCGCCGCGCTCCCTCGACGCCGCCGACGCCCTGGCCATTGCCATCTGCCACCATCATTCGGCTGGTCTCCGACACCTATCGAGAGGCAGGCAACAGTGATCGCTCAGCTTCGCGGGCGGTTGGTATCCAAGGATCCCGGGCGGGTTGTGATCGATGTGAGCGGCGTTGGCTACCAGGTGTTCATTCCCCTCTCGACCTATTATCACCTCCCGGCAGTTCAGCAGGAGACCTTCCTTCGCGTGTATACCCATGTTCGTGAGGATGCGATCCACCTCTACGGGTTTCACACCCCTGAGGAAAGGTCAACCTTCGAGCTGCTGACGGGAGTCTCCGGGATCGGACCCCGCCTCGCGTCGAACATCCTCTCAGGAATCTCCGTGGAAGAGTTCATCCCAGCCATATCGGAGGGCGACCTTGCAAGACTGAAAGCGATTCCCGGGGTGGGCAAGAAGACAGCGGAGAGGCTTATCCTGGAGTTGAAGGACAAGGTCCTGGAGATTCCTCGTACAACGCCCGTGGTGGTCGGGCGGCGGCCAAGCTCTGAGCAAGACCAGACGATTGAAGATGTGGTCTCCGCCTTGCTGAATCTTGGCTGCAGCCGGAAGGAGGCCTCAAGGGCGGCCGAGGCGGCGCGAGATACCTTGGGCAGCGAAGCGGACTTCGAGAAGCTGGTCAAGCAAGCGCTGAAGAACCTCTCCGAGGGGACGGGGAAAAGGGCATGACGGTGGCAGGGAAGCGTGGGGACAGTGGGCCTGAGCGTGTGACTGCACGGCACCTTCAGGACGAGGATCAGCAGCTCGAGCAGAGCCTGCGCCCAGGGGCCTGGGACGACTATGTCGGTCAGGAGAAGGTCAAGGCGAACCTCCGGGTGTTCATCCAGGGGGCAAAGACACGAAAGGAGGCCCTAGACCACCTGCTCTTCTACGGGCCCCCAGGTCTCGGCAAGACCACGCTCGCGTTTATCATTGCGTCGGAGATGGGCGTGAATATTCGGGCCACCTCGGGACCGGTGATCGAACGACAGAAGGACCTGGCAGCGATCCTCACCAATCTGCGGGAACGGGATGTCCTGTTCATCGATGAAATCCACCGGCTGAACCCGCTCGTGGAGGAGGCACTCTACCCCGCGATGGAGGACTACAAGTTGGACCTGATCATCGGCCAGGGCCCCAGCGCTCAGATCTTCCCGCTCAACCTGCCTCGGTTCACATTGATCGGGGCGACGACCCGTGCCGGACTCCTGACCTCGCCTCTGCTGAACAGGTTTGGGGTGGTCCTCCGCCTTGACTTTTACAATGAGACGGATCTGTTCAAAATCGTCCTTCGGTCTGCAAAGATCCTTGGGGTGTCGATCATCGAGGATGGCGCGTGGGAGATCGCACGACGCTCGAGAGGGACGCCCAGAGTCGCCAACCGTCTTCTCCGCAGAGTCAGGGACTTCGCGCAGGTGCTGCGAGATGGCATCATCACACGCGAAGTCGCTCAGATGG
>JACQEV010000076.1 GCA_016200385.1 Candidatus Methylomirabilota bacterium | reverse complement strand
TCGCCTGGCGGTTCAACGAGATGACCTCCGCCGAGCGCCAGCCAGCGGAGGAGGTGCTTCGCGAGTCCGAAGCGCGCTACCAGAACCTGTTTAACGGCGTCCCTGTAGGGCTCTACCGTACCACGCCGGCAGGGCAGTTCCTCGACGTGAACCCGGCCCTGGTAGAGATTCTGGGCTACCCGGACCGGGAGTCGCTGCTGGCGGTCAACGCGGTGAACGTGTATGTGAACCCCGAGGACCGCCAGCGGTGGAAAGCCCTGATGGAGCGCGACGGTGTTGTGTCTGGATTTGAAGTGCGATTCGCCCGGGGCGACGGCAAGATCATTTGGGTGGAGAATAACGCCCGGGTCGTCCGCGATGCCGATGGTCGGGTGCTGTACTACGAGGGGAGCAACCAGGACATCACCGAGCGCAAGCGGGCAGAGGCGGCTTATGAAGGCCTCTATCGGGCGAGCATCGAGCTTCAGGAGTCGCTCACGATCGAGAAGCGGCTTGATCGCCTCCTTCAGACGGCCCGGGGGATCCTCGAGCTGGATCGGCTGAACGTCCTCCTCGCCGATTCAGAAGGGCGGTGGCTGTGTGCGGTGGCGTGTCTCGGAGTTGAAGAGCCGCTCGAAGCAATCCGGGTTCCGATCGGGCCGGAGGGCGGGGGGCTGGCCCACGCCTATCTCACGAAGCAGCCGGTCGTCTGGGGGGGCGGAGGCCCGGTGCCGCCCGAACTGCGGCTGAAACCGCCCTATGACGCGATCGAGGCGTTCCGGTCCCGGGTCTTTGCCATCCTCCCGCTGGTTGTCGAAGGCCGGGCGATCGGGGTCTTGGGAGGGGATCGGAAGCGAACCCAAAAGCCCCTTGATGCGGTCACACTGGAGCTCTTTCAGCTCTTCGCCGGCCAGGCGGCTCTTTCCATCGATCATGCACGGCTGTTCGATGCGCAGGCGCGACGTGCAGAAGAGTTGGCGCGTTCCAATGCCGAACTGGAACAGTTTGGCTCTGTGGCCTCGCATGACCTGCAGGAGCCACTCCGCATGGTGGCAAGCTTTACGCAGCTCTTGGCGAAACGCTATAGAGGCAAACTGGATGCCGAAGCCGATGAGTTCATCGCCTACGCCGTGGATGGGGCGACCCGCATGCAGCGGCTGATCAACGACCTCCTCACCTATTCCCGGGTTGGCAGGCTTGGCAAGCCCTTCGAGCTGACCGACTGCGAGGCGGTCCTTGACCGGACGCTGGCCGATCTGAGGGTGACGATCGAGGAGAACGGGGCGGTGATCACGCACGATCCGCTGCCGACGCTGATGGCCGATGTCACCCAACTGCGGCAACTTTTCCAGAACCTCATCGGCAATGCGCTCAAATTCCGGAGCGACAAACCGACGGAGGTACGTGTCGGGGCCGAGCGGACAGACGGGACGTGGCTGTTTTCCATCCGTGACAACGGTATCGGCATCGACCCGCAGCAGCAGGACCGCGTCTTTGTCATCTTCCAGCGTCTGCATACCAGGGACGAATACCCCGGCACCGGCATCGGGTTGGCGATCTGCAGGAGGATTGTGGAACAACACGGTGGACGCATCTGGGTCGAATCCGAGCCCGGAAAGGGCGCCACGTTTTATTTTACACTCTCGGACGGAGGAGGTCCGCTCGCATGAATCCCACAAAGATCGGCAGCCCCATCGAGATCCTGATGGTCGAAGACAACCCCGGGGACGTGCGCCTGGTCAGGGAGGCCCTCAAGGAATATAAGCTGCGCAACAACCTGCATGCGGTTGTCGACGGCGTGGAGGCGATGGCGTTTCTGCGGCAGAAGGGTCAGTATGCTGGCGCGTCTCGCCCCGACCTCATCCTGCTCGATCTGAACCTGCCGCAGAAGGACGGTCGCGAGGTGTTGGCCGAGATCAAAAGCGACCCCGACCTGAGGCGGATTCCGGTCGTGGTCTTGACGAGCTCGCAGGCGGAACAGGACATCCTCAAGGCCTACGACCTGCACGCCAACTGCTACATCACCAAGCCGGTCGATCTGGATCGGTTCGTCGAGATCGTGAGGGCGATCGACGAGTTCTGGCTCGCGATCGTGAAGCTGCCGCCGGCGTGACGGAACCCGATGGATGCTGATTCGCTGAAAGTCCTCCTGATCGAGGACAACCCCGGAGACACCCGCCTGATGCGGGGGATGCTGGCCGACGCCGAAGGCGCGCTGTTCGACGTGGAGTGGAGCAACCGCCTGGCGACCGGGTTAGAGCGCCTGGTGGCGGGAGGGATCGATCTGGTATTGTTGGATCTCTCGCTGCCGGATAGTCAGGGGCTCGATACGTTTCTCAGAATGCGGACGCAGGTCCCGGACGTCCCGATCGTGGTGCTGACGGGGCTCGACGACACCAGGCTCGCGGTGACGGCGGTGCAGGAAGGGGCTCAGGACTATCTGATCAAGGGCCAGGTGGATAGTCCGTTACTGGTGCGCGCCATTCGCTATGCGATCGAGCGGCACCGGATGCAGGGGGCCCTCCGCGGTCTGTCGCTGCTCGACGACCTGACGGGTCTCTACAACCGGCGGGGGCTCTTTAGCCTTGCCGGCCATCACTTGAAGCTTGCGCAGCGCATGCACAGGGGAGTGCAGGTCGTGTTTGCCGATCTGGATGGCCTGAAGCAGATCAACGATACATTTGGCCACCAGGAAGGGGATCGGGCACTGATCAAGGCTTCGGAGATCCTCAGAGAGACGTTTCGACGGTCGGACATCATCGCCCGAATCGGCGGCGACGAGTTCGTCGTCCTTGCGATCACGGACTCGCATGACATCCCCCAGGACCTTACGGCTCGTTTGCGGCAGAAACTCGAAGACTACAATGCTCGCAACCCCGGCCGCTATAAGCTGTCACTCAGCGTAGGGATGGCGCGTTGCGATCCCAAGGAACCATCCTGCATTGAGGAGCTGATGGCCAAGGCGGATTGCGCGTCGTACGAGGATAAACGGAGCAAGGGGAAGCCTTAGTGTTCCGTTTCCCAAATACGATGACGCGCGCCATACCACCCACCCCCCTCAACCTGACCTTCTCCCCTAAGGGGAGAAGGAGTGGATGAGGGGACCTGGTGGGCCGCCACGCTAATACGTCACCGTAATTTTGAATCAGGCTACTTAGTCGGAAGGAGCGTCCCAGGGGTTCTCCTGCGCAACGGTCGGGGTCTGGTTAGCCGTTGACGTGTCTGGTAAGGCGAAGGGCGGGATGGGATAATGGAGGAGAGACAGATCAGGATCCTGCTGATCGAGGACAACCCCGGCGACACCCGCCTGCTCCAGGAAGCTTTGGCCGAGGTGGGAGAAACGTCGATCGATCTGGAGTGCGTGAGCGAGCTTTCGACGGGGCTCACGCGCCTCGCCCAGGGATGGATCGACCTGGTGCTCCTGGATCTCGGGCTGCCGGATAGCCAGGGGCTTGAGACGCTAGGCAGGACGCATGGAGCGGCGCCTGAGGTGCCGATCGTTGTGCTGACCGGCCTGGGCGATGACAGTGTGGCGGTGCATGCCTTACGTAGGGGGGCGCAGGATTATCTGGTCAAGGGACAGGTAGAGAGCGGGGTACTTCGGCGAACCATCCGCTATGCGATCGAGCGCCACCGGATGCAAGTGGCCCTCCGCGAGAGCGAGGCGCGCAAGGGCGCGATCCTCGAGGCGGCGCTGGATTGCATCGTCACTATGGATCACGAAGGCAGGATCGTCGAGTTCAACCCGGCAGCGGAGCGCACCTTTGGGTACACGCGCGCCGAGGTGCTGGGCAAGGAGATGGTGGAGGTGTTGATCCCTCCGGCCCTGCGCGAGCCGCATCGCCTCGGGCTGAAACACTATCTGGCTACCGGCGAGGGGTCCGTGCTCGGGAAGCGGCTCGAGATGCCCGCCATGCGCGCCGATGGCTCGGAGTTCCCCGTCGAAGTGGCGGTCACGCGGATCCCACTGCCGGGGCCGCCGATGTTCAGCGGCGCGATCCGGGACCTCACCGAGCGCAAGCGGGCTGAGAAGACCCGCCATGCGCTCTACCTGGCCAGCCTGCAGATCCAGGGGCCGCTGGCGCTCCGGGAGCGGCTCGACCGCATCCTCCAGACGGCCCAGACGCTGCTGGAGTTGGAGCGCGTCAATATCCTCCTCGCGGACCGGGAAGGCCAGTGGCTTCAGGCGATGGCAAGCCTGGGGACGGAGGGACCCATCGGGGCGATCCGGGTCCCGATCGGGCCAGAAGGGGGCGGGATTGCTCAGGCGTACCTCAACCGCCAGATCGTCGCCTGGGATGGGAAAGGCCGGGTGCCCGAGCCGCTCCGACTACAGCCTCCCTATGACCGGATCGAGGCCTTGAGGTCTCAGGTCTTCGCCAACGTGCCCCTGATCGTCCAGGGACGCGCGATCGGGGTCCTGGTCCTGGGAGCGGATCGCAAGGGGAGCCGGCGGCCACTCGATGCGGCCACGCTGGAGCTGCTTCAGCTCTTTGCCGCCCAGGCCGCTCTCGCCATCGAACACGGGCGGCTGTATGAGGCGCAGCGCATGGCTGCCATCCAGCTCGAGGCGACGGTCGAGGCCCGGACCCGGGAGCTCCAGGACGCAAATGCTAAGCTCGAGGCGGCGGTGCGCCTCGCCGAAGAAGCCTCCCGGCACAAGTCGGAGTTTCTGGCCAACACGTCCCACGAGTTTCGAACACCTCTGAATTCCATCCTCGGTTTTTCGGAGCTGCTCAAAGACCGACGCTTCGGTCCCCTGACGGAGAAAGAGGCCTGCTACGTGAACAACATCTGGACGAGCGGGAAGCACCTCCTCCATGTGATCAACGATATCCTGGACCTCTCCAAGGTCGAGGCGGGGAGGATCGAGCTGAAGTCCGAGCCTTTCCACCTCACCGACGCCTTGCAGGCCACCCTGAACACCATCCGCCCCCAGGCCGAGGCGAAAGGTGTGCAGCTTCAGCTCAACGGGGACCGATGTCCCCCGACCCTGGTGGCCGATCCTACCCGGTTCAACCAGATCCTCTACAAC
>JACQEV010000033.1 GCA_016200385.1 Candidatus Methylomirabilota bacterium | reverse complement strand
GTGTCTCGGCGCCAGTCGCCTCCTTGGGACCGATTATGCTGGCATCGATCTGTTGGATACGGGCGACGGCTTCACCGTGGTGGAGGTCAACAGCATCCCAGGCTGGTCCGGCCTCCAGAAGACCACCGAGATCGATATTGCCGGCGAAATCGCCGATCACCTTCTAACCCGGCTTGCAGGCTGACGAGGCTGGGGAGGTGCGAGATGGAATGAGCCCCCTCTACCCTAAACCCTCTACCCTAAACCCTGATACCGTCTCCCTCGCGGCCCAAATCGCCTGTCTCTTGGAAGTCAGCGCCGCCAAGCCCGGGAACGTCACCCGCTTCGCCGATTTCGCTGACGCCCGCTACGCCGATTACCTCGCGAGTGCCGCCATCTTGGGCATGGTCTTTAGGAAGGCCGCGACTGTCATGGCCGGCACGTTGATTCTCAACGTGGTGCGGGAAACACAACGGTTGGTCCGCCGGAACACCAACCTCGGCATCGCGCTGCTCTTCGCGCCACTGGCCAAAGCGGCTTTGCTTGGGGGGGGTCGATCGCTGCGGTTGCGCTTGCATGGTGTCTTGGCCTCTCTGACTCCCACCGATGGGCAGAAAGTCTATGAGGCGATCCGTCTTGCGCAACCCGGTGGCCTCGGCGAAGCGGAGCACTTTGACGTGAGGACAACCCGTGGCAGGGTCCCGTTGCTGGCCGCAATGCGCAAGGCAATGGAGCGGGATTCGATCGCGAGGGAATACACCAGCGACTTCGAGCTCACATTTACCATCGGCGTCCCGGCGCTCAAGGAGTGTGTCAAGGAATCGGGTGATCCGGAAGCCTCCATCGTCCAGACCTATCTCACGCTGTTGTCCCGGGTGCCAGATTCGCTCATCGCTCGTAAGTGCGGCATGGAGCGGGCCAGAACTGTTTCAAGGCAGGCGAGAAGGATCCTCGCCATCGGTGGGGCGTTTACTCGGGAGGGACGACAACACCTCAAGCGGTGGGATCGCGCGCTCCGGACCGGAGGCAACCGGTTGAATCCTGGGACAACCGCCGACCTGACTGCCGCAGCCATCTATGCAGTCATGCTAGGGGAGGGGATCGACTTCATGCTGGGCCGCGGAGGAGGTCATTGAGGCGGGGAAGATGAGAGCGGCGCTCGACAAAGCGCGGCTGCACAAGCTCCGTGATCTCGATGGCCCGTGCTGCTCAGGAGGCTACCTCGGCCCCTCGATTGTAGCCTCTGGCAAGAAACAGTGTCGCTTCAGTTTTTCCTGACACAGCTTTTCTTATCCGCTCATCCAGGGCATTGGCCTGCTCCCGATCTGCGGCCATCCCGTAGACCGTCGGTCCCCAAGAGCTTTGCCCAATTCCCAGCGCGCCGGCACGGGCCATCACCCTCGATAGCGCCGCCCCTTGGGGTGTTGCGAATGTTCCGCCCTGCACGGCTCGGAACCAGTTCCCCACAATTCGTTGAATCCGTGTCAGGGATCGGCCGAAGGCGGCGGGATTTCGCTCGACAAGGGCCGGGAGCATCTGGATCAAGAGTATTCGGCTAAGCCTGGCCGAGCCTCTAGCGGGGCGCGCCGTAATCTGGCGAAACGCACGACCCTCCGCGTTTCCGGCGAGCCCCCGGCCGACATGGGGAATCGCTACTACGAAGGTCCAGTCCTTAGGAAAAGCGTGACGAACGATTGTGGGAGGGAGGGAACCGGGGTCCGATGGAGAGCCGGTGGCGCGTATCCTTCGTCCTGCGTCCACGATGAAGCCGCCTCCCTCGAAGGCGCTCACCCCGATTCCGGACCGCGCTCCTCGGCCCATCACGGTGGCTAGCTCCCTGACGCCGGCTTCGATGGTGAAGAGCCGGGCCAGGGCGGCGGCCACGCTGAGCGCGAGCTGAGTTCCTGAACCCAGGCCGATGTGGGCAGGGATCGTCTCTTTGATGGAGATGTGAGCACTCTGGCGGAGATGGTAATGGCGCAGGAACCGGCGGGCCAGAGCCTCGACTCGGCCGGTTTCGTCGCCGGAGACCGAGAGGTGGTTCGATGGTGTCGCCTCGAGAATGAGCCTGGGTTCATCGATGGCCAGTCCAATGCTGCCGAACATCCGACCTAACGAGCCATCCAGGTCGATGAAACCGAAGTGGAGTCTGGCAGGGGCTTTGACCGTTACCCTCATGGCCGCTGCCGCTCGACGTAGTCCTGGAGGTATTGCATGGCGCGGATTTCTTCCTCCCCCCCTGTCTTCTTCACGATTTCAGAAAGGCGGCGATACTCTTGAAGGATGTTTTCCACACCGATGAAACGGACTCTGGTGGCAAGGATGGCTGCCTCAATAATGGCATTCTTCGCCCTGTTGAATCCGATGAATTCCCGCAGAATCCCTTTCTTGACAATGCGGCAGCGGAAGTTGGCACGTTCGGAAGCGGCGTCGGCTTCTATGACTGAACATTCGTAGTATGAGCAGGCGTCTTTCAGAACCAGGCCTCGGACCATGTCGGCCGGGAAGGCTGGAAACTGCGGGCTGGAGATGGCGCCTTCGGCGAACAGGCGGGCATTGTCGGTCACATTGACGACGGCGGCGCCGGTTGCCAGAAGATTCCGGTAAGTGGCCGAGTCCATATACGGGCGGATCAGCATCTCCCCATCCCCGAGAGTGACGCCCATCGGCGCGAAGTTCGCCTCGCCCCGTTGGTTCACGGTTGTGACGATGGTCTCGATGATCATGGCGCTGGCTGGCTATACGTCCTGCGGGGTCTGAGGGAGCCTCCATCCGAAAGACCGGCGGCTCCCAGCACAAGCCGGCATGGTCCGTCACCCACCTGCTCGACGACACCACGAGCGACGATTCGATCGCCAGGTTCTGCAACCTGGCAGTAGAGCGACTCGTAAGAGATCACTTCGGTGATCTGCAATTGTTGTTGCTCTCTGATGACCACATCGGCCAGGGTGTAGTGGGCCGAGAGGAAAATGCTGTCAGTGGCATCGACAACCGTTGCCTCGATCGTGGCGACCTCCCGTCGAAGCGCGATCTCGAACAGGTCACGGTTATCCAGATCCTGGACCCGTTTCAGCGGGATGCCGAAACCGGACGGCAGGACGATGGGCAAACCGGGATAGCGGCCGTCGATCTCCGCGAGGTCGTTGAGAACCTGGTCTGATGAAGTGAAGTGGCGTAGTGCTGGGGGGCCGCCCTCGCCCAGCAGGGCAATTTGCCAGGAGCCGGTGCCGTAATCAACTCCCAGGGAGGCCACGTTCGAGGTACCCCCATCTCAGGTCTTCTTCCTGGATGTATTTCTTGCCCAGCAGCATCGCCAGCCTGGCCTTTATCAGCTCGCGGCCCAGGTAAAAGGCGTGGCCGATCGGCTCCGGCCCGAGGTGAGTC
>JACQEV010000083.1 GCA_016200385.1 Candidatus Methylomirabilota bacterium | reverse complement strand
GTTTTGCCGCACTGCGAACATTCTACCGTCCAGCGTGCGCCGCATTGAGAACAGAAATCCGCGTCTCCTGACGTGGCTGCTTGGCATTTGGGACATTTGAACGAGGCCATGAATCCTCACCTCCTTGACTGTGCCCTCCTAGACATTCTGAATGCGACCGATGGTGACGCGTACCACTCCTGCTCCCCCAATGCGATGATCCAGCCGGAAAAGGTCTAATGGGAGCCGTGACGCTGATCATTCCTCGGCTGTATCGCCCCGCCGGCGGAGCCTCACACGGCTGAAGTCACGGATATTCCCGCCACCGTCCAGGCTGACTTCGTAGCGGCCCAGAACATCCATGCTGTCGGGGATCGACTTCTTCTCGATCATCTCGATGGAGACGACCCAACCGTCGTCGCTGCGGGAGACGCCCACAACGCTTGACGCTTGGAGATTGATCAGCGGGGGGAATTCGGTCACGAGTTTATTTACTAACTCTGTTACTTCCATGGAACAGCCTCCTGGTTTGGTGTTGAGTTGTTGGTCGGCACTCAGTTGCCATCTGCAGCACCCCTTTACCGGAGCAGCGATTGCATGGGAGCTGCCACCCGCCTTTCGACTTCCCGGTGCCGTGGCAGGCAGGACAGCGCTCGAGAGGCTCAATGACACTAACAGCCCCCTTGCCTCGACAAACCACGCACACCATCCTCGGCTGCGAGCGCATCCGACCACTCCCCCCGCAGAACGCGCAGCGGGCAATGGGTTCGGGCAGGGAAACCACTTTGCGCCCTCCACAGGATGGGCACCGGCCAAAGGCCCTGAGATTCATCCCTTGCCCCTTGCAGAATGCGCAGCGCAAGCTCGCCCAACCGGCTTCCGATTTGAGCACAGCAGTCTCATAGAAGTCTTCATCCTGGAGGTACCGGCCGAGTGCGCATTTTCTCCACTGCATATAGTCTCAGCAATATTTCTCGATCAACTCTTCGAGCAGCTGACCGGGTTGCGTCGTTTGGATTTTCTTGGCATCCGCGACATGTTGCTGCGCGGTCAGGATGTGGAGACACACCTTCCTGAAGAACGGATCCCTCTTGGAGGGATGGATGCCCCTGGCTTTCAGAACCTTGGCAATCTTGATCGATTCGCGGACGGATGGCAGTTGCCTGCGCTGACACGACTCTCGAAACGCCCGGACCATGTCGACGAGTCTCCTGGCATCGGTTTCAGCAATTCCGGACCGGCTCGTGGTGATGGCTACCTCCGTGTCTCTGTCAAAGTAGCCCACTTGGATGGTAACCAGTCGGTCCTTCAGCGCGTCTTGGGCCTTGTGGATGCCGGCATATTCCTCGGGATTGGACGTGAAGATCGCACGGAACTTGGGGTGGACGGCGAGGTAGTTGTCTTCCCCTCCGCCAGCATGCAAATCCAGCAGTTTTTCCTCCAAGATGGAGAGCAGTGTGTTGTTTGCCTCGGGTTTAGACCGGGTAAATTCATCATAGACCAAGGTAAGGCCGTGTTTGCAGGCGACCGTCAGACGGTTGTCCACCCACCGCTTAACGACGTCCTCTTCCACCTTCGTCACCGAGTGGATGTATTGATCCCGCAGACGCTTGAGGCGAAACCCGTATTCGGCTCCGACGAGATCTGGCGTCTTGAATTCATCATCGCCATGGATGAGCACGATGGGGCGGTTCAGCTTGGCGGCCACATGCAGCGCCAACGCCGTCTTACCTGTGCCCGCGGGCCCGCAGAAGTGAACAGGAAGATCCGCTTCGAGATACGCCAGGGCGTGTTCCACCAGATCTGCGACATAAGGCGTGACGACAAAGCCGGAGTCGACGTCCGGTTCCAACAGTGTTGACAGACCTTCTTCCGCCATTGCTGCCTCTCAGTGGTGTGCGAGGTTCATTCTTGCGCTTCGACCACGGCTTCCAGCCGATCCAGACGCTCTCTGAGCAGTCGATTCTCGGCCTCCATCTGCTTCGTTTTCGAGGAAAGGTTCGCGTCGGTCTCCCACCAATCAATCCCGATCTCTTTGGCTCGTTCCACCGAGGCGACCAACAGGCGGATCTTTATGGTCAGCAACTCGATGTCGGTCAGGTTGACCTTTATATCCCCGACAATAACCAACCCTTTGTCGAGGATGCGTTCGAGAATGTCTGCCAGGCCCGTGGCCTGGACGGATTGGACAATCTGCTCAGCCATCTCGACCTCCTCTTAGACCGGACGACCCGCGCGGATGATCGGCGTTGTGCCGAAAAAGACTTCTAATTTGCGTGCGTCGCTTCGCATACTTGTTCCTGGGAGACCTCTCCCTCTTTTCACCAAATGACCGACCACTACATGAGAGCCCCTAACGGACCCAAATCAAGATTGAGTTCCTCGTCCTGGAGACCAAACACACGCTTCAGCTCCCCCATCCTGGTCTCGAGTCGTCGGAATGCCTCCCCGAGCCGCTCTACCTGCATCTCGGTGAGTGTGCCACCTTCCATTTTTCGAATGGCCTGCCTCTCCATCAAGCGCCGGATGAGTTCAACCAGGGTCAAGACCAGCTTCGCTAAGCCTCGCTCGACCTTCGCAGGCTCAAAGTCGGACCGTTCTACTCGTCTCGGCACAGGAGGCACACGCGCAGGATCGATTCTTGACAACGCCTTTTCGTCGGCCCTGGCAGGCCAGCCCTGGGTGCCGTCGAATCGGCCAATTCCTGGATGGAGCCATTCGCCGGGCTGCTCTTGCCCAGGGGTCGAGCGAGAAGCCACGACAGCCTCAGCGTTGCATGCCGGCTGCACAAGCGCAGCGGCCTGCGGCTCGGCTTCTCCAAGAATGGGTGGACCTGGGCAGAGAGCAGAACCAAGAGGACATTCCCCTGGCGAGCCATCCGGAGGAATATCAATAGGGTCCGCAAGGCGGGTTGCACCGCCCTTGTTGTGCTGCTCCAACGTCGTCGATGAGGCGAGAACCAGCTTCAAACCCAGGTGAATCAGATTGACATCTGCTACAGACAGGTCTATCTCCCCGTCCACAGCCACGCCGGTTTCGAGCAACCGGTCGAGCAGGTCGAGCAAGGTTACGCGCCCGGATTCGAGCAGCGCGTTATGCATGGGCCGCACCCTCAGACCTGCTCGTCTCGCCCTGCCCAGCGCATACGGGTAACTCGCTGAAGCTGTAGGGTGGAAATGGCCCGACAAGTTCGAACTCAAAACCGCGGGGCAGGTACTCTTGGCGCAGCGCGTTCACTTCATTCGCCAAGCTACTGGCAGATGTCTTGTCGATTAAGAGCGATGCATTGAGGACCATCTGGCGGTTGCCCAATTCCTGTGCCGCCGGGTTGAACTTTGTGTCATGGGCCACAGAGGAGACTCGACAGGAGATCGATTCGAGATGGACTGCCAGGCGGAGACCACTCTCTCGCCTGACCAACTCCTCCAACTGCTTCCGTATGAGGTAGGCCGTGCCGGAAGGCTTCCCAACGAGTTGGGCTTTGAGCTCCTTGACCCTGTCGTACTGAGCTTCAACAGCCTCCTGAATGCATTGGAGATCACAAAAGACTTTAACTCCCCATTCTTCCTTACCCTGAAGCATGCCACACAGCTCACGCAGCGTCTCATCCAGTGCCAAGAGGCTCTTCAGGAGTCGTTCCTCGCTTCTAAACATCGTGAGGAATTTCATCGGAATGACGGTTCCGAATCTCATGGCCACTTCGAGCACCCGCGCATGCTGCCTGATGTGCTGTTCCAACCATTTGGGGTCCTTCATGCGTTCTCTGAGCGCATCCTCCCCAAACTCTTCCATTGCCACGTCCCTGATCAGGGCCCCCAGATCTCCGATGGGGAGGCAACGAACCGGACAAGGCATCTCGATCTCCTCAAGGACAGCCTGGACTCCCGGGTGATCGATAACGCCGTACAAATAATAGATGGCTTTCGTGGGCTCCATCGTTCTTAGCCCTTGTTTTCCTGTCTCATTCCCGCTCCTGAGCTGCGTTGAGCCTGGCTAGGAGTACATCTTCGGCTTTGCAAAATTCCGCTTCGCTGATCAACCCCGAGTCGTACAACTCCTGCAATTCAGCCAAACGCGCTTTAATCGCTGAGGCGTCGAACAGTTGGCGATCGGTTTCCTTCTGGATCTGCTCGGCCAGCCACATGATGCCCTTCACCGGCGCCAGGATCAGATCATCAAGCAGAAACATTGCTCACCTCTTGCAGGTTGATGACAATCGTCACGAAATCAAATGGCGCCACCCGATGATTGACCGTCCATTTGATCTGTTCACCGGATGCGGCGCGCAGTTCGCCTACCGCTCGATCAAATGCTGTTGTTTTCTCGTTTTCGACCAAGAAGGCCAGATAACAGATGCTTTGATCGGCATAGAGGTTTTGACTGTTATCACGGACCTCGCAAGCGTGCGGTTTCAGCGCTCCGAGGATCTGTGCGGCCGTTGTTCTTCGCTTCTCTTTGACCATCGCCTGAACGGTCCTTCCGATCTCGATACGGTCGTAGTAGGCGGCAGCCGCAGGCTTCGCTGCCGCATTGGCTTTGAGTGCCTGGAGCGAGTGACTGTCCTGTACCACTTCTTGAAACACTGCGTCCATATGGGTCCAAGAAGCCCTGACTTCAACGCTTTCTTTGCCGGAGATCCAATGCAGGAGCCGCTTGAACTCGTCGTGGCGCGGTCTCAAGACCTTCTCAACGATTTCCTCGTCGCTTTCGGCGATCGTCGAAAACCGGATTGGCAAGACTGCGTATTTTTCCATGACCCGCTCGATCGCCCGGTAGTGGGCCATGGTGTGCTCCCGCATGACCCGATACTTCATGATTGGGGAACTGCTCACCACGCAGGCCAGGCCGTCAGAGACCACGCTGACCAATGCATCGCCTCGGCCACCGATGCCCAAAGGGCCGAATGTCTTTGGCTCGTTTTCCTCGATGATGCAATAGAGATAGCGTCCCTCTTCCATGGCTACACCACAATCTTCAGGTCGGCGAAGTGGTAAGGCGGCAGCGCGTCGGTGTACTTGAAATCGACGCGGCTATCGTATCGGCTTCCGAGTTCCAAGAGGCTCCGCTCAAAGTCGGGGTAGGCACGACGCTTCACCAAGAAGGCTCCCGTGAAGATGACGTTTTCGCCCAAGGGCTCTCCCCTGTGGGCCTGGCAAACCCCTACCACACCTTTCCTGAGGACGTTGTAGAGTTTCTCTCCCTCCAAGTGTCTTTTTGTCTCCAACGCCCCAGCCACGATTTGCCCAATTCTCAAGCGATCCTGGTAGGTCTGATCGTAGGGCTTGCGGATGATTTCACGCTTGTAGGTGGCGATCATCGGATGTGCCTTCACGACCTCCTCACAAATCACTTTCATGTCATGCCACGATGCCGTTACGCTTACCTCGACCGTTCCACTCAGCTTGTCCAGGGCTCGTCTAAACCGTGAGTAGTTGCGCCGCAGGAGTTTGCTCACAGCCTCGACATCGGGGGCAATCGTGCCAAATTCGAACGGCAGTACCGTTTGTATCTTGATCAGGTCGCTGAGTACGCGTTCGTGCGCTAAACAATTCTCCGGCGTAGCTGGCACTACATCCGACGTCCATGGATTGACCACCGCTGCGATCTCCCGGAATGGAATTGGGCTAACTGCTTGTCTCTCAAGCCCAACGGCTCCCCAGCCTCTCTGGTCGGAGGCTTCAACGACACCGTACAGGTAATACCTTTGGGCCATCTTGATCTCCCGGTTCGTCCCTTCATGTCCCTGCATCGATACGTCCATCCGGTTGGACCTTCTTTCGGAAAGACTACACGCCTAGGAAGTCAGGTCGCCGTTCCTTGGAAATCACGACCAACGTTTTGCCGACCCCTTCTTGCGTCAGGGGAATTACCCGAGAGGCGTCGCCTCCGACGGTCTCCCAATAACTCAGCAACAGCTGGTAGCTTGCGGCGAGCTTCTCAAATCGCTCTTTTGCTTGTGCGTCAGTTGAATTCCGGTCGGGGTGACATTGGTGTGCAAGCTTCCGGTAGGCCTGCTTGATCTGCGACAGGGTGATATGATCGCCAAGCCCCAGCGTTCTCCGTGCCTCATCGACCGCCTGGAATTCGACCATCATGACATGCAGGTTGACAAAGTTGTAGCAAGGGAGCGGCCCTGCATATCGGAACCTCAGGATTCGACCATGCAGATCCCCCAGCCGATAGATTGCTTCCTCAAAAGGTTTTGTTCGCTGTTCTTGGACCAAGAATGCGGCGTTGAAAACCGTCTGTTTGGTACGGTCTTGCAGCGAGCTAACTCGCTCCGACCAGGGCTTGAGTTCTGCTTCCATGGCCTTGGCAAACTGTGCCCTTTGCCGAGCGATCGCATTCGCGACCATGATTCCGGCAGCCAGTTGTTCTTCGGAGCCAGGCCGCTTGCCTGTGGCTAGTATGTGTTCTTTATACTTGCGGACCTCTTCGTGCTGTTCCTCGATAAGCCTGAAGATCTCATTGCCATTCCACTCAGCATCCACGTCGAATTCGACCTTGCCCTCAATCTGCCCCAGAGCGTCGCGCAGCGGGCGATGTGCCTTTTGGAGAAACGCTCTCACCTCTGCTTCGCTTCTGGCCACGGTTCCCCAACGCAGGGGGAGCACCGAATGGGTTTTCATGACCTGTTCCAGTACGTGGTTATGAGCGAGGAGGTCCTCTTGTGTCGTTTCGCAAATCTCACCGCACCCGTCGCTGACGATAGCGCTTAGGCCGTCGTGACAGATGCTGTAGATCGCTGGCGCGCCGCCAATGCCTGTCAGGCTCCAACGCCGCTCTTGGTTGTCTTGGATGATCCCGTAGAGATACAATCCGCTGCCTTTGGTCTTACCTTCAGCCACTTCCGCCTCTCCGCGGCCTACAGCGTTGCCAGTTCCCTGCCGACCGTCTCCCGGTGCAAACTCATCGCCTCGCTCCTGCATAATCGCACTACTCACTTTCCATCTCCTTGCTCCTTGGGACCATCTGAGGTTCTGAGCGCTGACGTGGCTGACTTCCGCCAAGTCAATTGCCAAAACCGTGGGGTGATGCCATCGGTGCCTGGGTGAGGGCGCCGCCCTATCCCGTGGCAATTCCCATGCCAAAAACTGACAGTCCTCTTCGGAATTTGAGATCTCTCAACATGAGAGAGAGTTGTGAGCTTCTATGCTCGAGCCAGCTTTTCAAAGGGATGTTCTGCCTGTGCACCTTCACACAGTCCATGTGCGATCTCGCACGGGGGCTAAACGCCCTTCCAACTGAATGAGCGTGCGCATTTCTCGCTAGAAGACAGAGACGAGCAGAGGGTGTCTACGATGGAGGCTTCCCAAGTGGCTGATGGAGAATGGCCCAAGAGGGTTGGAGCAAGGCTAAGGGAGTCCGAACTTTTTCATCCGTGTTCTCAAGGCAAAGCGGGTGATCTTCAGTAGCTTCGCGGCCTCGGTCTGGTTCCCGCTCGTTCTCTCGAGAGCCTGGGTCACCAGAGTCTTCTCAACTTCCTCCAAGGCAATGCCGCCCTCCGGCAGGCGAATGGCGTCCTCTGTCATTAAACCCGCCGCGCCCAAAGCGAGATGCCGAGGTGAAATGAGCTCGCCTTGTTCGAGGATTACAGCGCGCTCGATGATATTGCGCAGTTCTCTGACGTTTCCTGGCCAATCATAGGCCGCCAGCTGCTGTTGCGCAGCAAAGGAGAGGCCGTGGATTTGCTTATGGAATGCGCGGCTAAACTGCTCGACAAAATGTTTCGCCAGGCAAACCATGTCGTCTTTACGCTCGCGCAAGGGGCTTACGGGGATGCGAAAGACGTTGAGTCGGAAGTAGAGGTCCTGGCGAAATCGTCCTTCCCTGACGAGTGTCTCCAGCGACCTATTCGTGGCCGCAACAAAACGAACATTGGCCGTATAGTCTTGCGTGCCCCCTAACCGACGCACGCGCTTCTCCTCCAAGACGCGGAGGAGCTTAGCCTGGACGGGCATCTCCAGATCGCCAATTTCATCCAGAAAGACCGTCCCGCCCTCAGCCACTTCCAGCAGCCCTTTCTTGGAGGCTTTTGCGTCCGTAAACGCCCCCGCCTCATAGCCGAAAAGCTCGCTTTCCAGCAACGTGACAGGCATCGCCGTGCATTCCACAACGACGAAAGGCTTGTCCTGGCGAAGGCTGTGGCAATGAATCGCCCGCGCCACCAGCGCTTTGCCCGTGCCCGTCTCCCCAATGATTAAGACCGTAGCCGGATCGGCCTGAATCGCCTCGGCAATGGTCCTGCGAAGGGCCTCCGTCGGTGGGCTTGTTCCGACGATCTCCTCAAAGTGAAAGTGCCGCTGTTCTTGCACATCAAGCCGCCGCTTCTCTTGCTTCAGTCGCTCGAAGTTCAGGGCGTCCGTGACGGCGATCTTAATTTGATCCACCTTGAGGGAAGATCCCGCGGTAACAGCCCCGTGGCTCTCCATGGCGTCGAGCTCTTGTCTCACCTGCTGGGGGTTTGCAGGAGCTACAACCGAAAGGTCTGGGCTTACCTGCCGCAGAGCTTCTAAGATTCCGATGGCCTTGCTCCCATCTAAGCCCGTTCCTAAGAAGACGAGAGTGGGCGCCTCCTGGGCCGCGAGCCGCAGTGCATCATTTGGCGTTGCGGCGGTGACCACCTGAAAGCCCCCATCGGTCAGAGCTGTTTGCCAGAAGCGCTGCAATCGTGGATCTGACTCAATCAAGAGCACGCTGTAGATCCGTTCGATCTCTGCGTGCAACTTCTCTCTTTGCGCTGCACTCATCGGTGAACTCATTGATTTTCCCCAGCGCGTCTCCGGGATTTGGCAAGAGGCTCGAACGGGACGCATGGCCCCTTTCGGGCTTTCATGTAGTCCAATGCTGCACGAAAGTGCCTCATCGTGACGGAGACCTTGGGATCGTCTTCTAACTCAATTGCCTCGCGGATCGCTCTCATTGCAGCCTCTTGGCAGACGGCCTCGATTTCGGCCCCGGTAAAGCCGTCGGCCTCCTTGACCAGCATCTCGAGGTCAACATCCTGGGCAAGAGGCTTTTCTTTCGTATGCACGCGGAAGATCATCCGGCGGGTCTTCTCATCCGGCATAGGAAGCTCAAGCACAAGGTCAAACCGTCCCGGCCGGAGCAGAGCAGGATCAACGAGATCCGGCCGATTCGTCGCAGCAAGTACGAGCACTCCCTTCAACTCTTCGATCCCGTCGAGCTCCGTCAGGAACTGACTGATGACCCGTTCGGCCACCAGGGAGTCCCCCACGCCAGCACTTCGCTGAGGAACGAGGGAATCGACTTCATCAAAAAAGAGAATCGCCGGAGCGGCCTGTTTGGCCTTGCGGAAAATCTACCGGATACCGCGCTCACTCTCCCCGACGTACTTGCTCATCAACTCCGGACCCTTAATCGAGATGAAGTTCAGCTCACTCTCCGCAGTGAGGGCTTTCGCCAGCAAGGTTTTTCCGCAGCCCGGTGGTCCTGTCAGAAGAATTCCCTTGGGGGGCCGTATCCTAGCTTGTGAAAAGAGCTCAGCATGTTTGAGGGGCCATTCCACCGCTTCGATTAGCCGCTTTTTGATTTCATCCAGGCCGCCGACATCACCCCAGGTGATGTTGGGGGTCTCCACAAAGACTTCGCGGATCGCCGAAGGCTCAACCTCCCTCAAGGCCTCCAGAAAGGCTTCTTGGGTAACCTCAAGCTCCATCAGCTTCTCAACCGGAATCTCCGCAAGGTCAAAATCGACCTCGGGGAAAAGCTGTCGCAAGGTCACCATTGCTGCTTCGCGGCACAGTGCTGCCAAATCAGCCCCCACAAAGCCGTGAGTGATGTCCGCGAGTCTGGCAAGGTCAACGTCCTTCGCCAGCGGCATTCCTCGTGTGTGGATGTGAAGAATTTCCAGGCGCGAGTTGCGATCCGGGATGGGGATGGCAATCTCTCGGTCGAAGCGGCCAGGCCGCCTAAGCGCTGGGTCGATGACATTGGGGATATTCGTTGCTGCGATCACAATGACTTGCCCTCGGGACTCCAGGCCATCCATCAGGGCCAGCAACTGCGCAACGACTCGGCGTTCGACCTGTTTCTCACCGCCCATCTCCTCCCGTTTCG
>JACQEV010000082.1 GCA_016200385.1 Candidatus Methylomirabilota bacterium | reverse complement strand
GATCCTTTCGAACCGGCCGCCGCACGGGAAGCGGGCCGCGGTGATCTTCTCTGGGCAGACCTCGTGGACTTCGAATGCAAGGGTGTACCCCTCGACCAGGTTCCAGGTATAGCCGGAGAGCTTCCCTTCGACGTTGGCGATGATCCCCGGGGGACCGAAGAGCCGGATCGTTCGATCGCGGCCAAGGGCAATCCGCAACAGGTGATCGAAGCCAATAAAGTGATCGACGTGAGTGTGAGAGACGAAGACGTCGGTGACTTTCAGCAGGTCTGCGGGTGGCTGAGCGGTGAGGTCGCCAAGGTCCAGCAGGAGCGCGCGACGCTCCCATCGAAGCCGCACGAATAGGCCAGGGTCTCCGAAGACCCCGTTGAGTAACCTCGGTTGAAAGAGATTGGTCATTCCAAGAACGCCCGGGTAGGCCGAGATCAGGGGGAGAAGTACGAGCCTAGCGATCGTGGGCGGTTAGATCCTCAGACACCTCGTGGAGTTGAGTCGCAAAAGGCCTCGTCCTCGGCCTGCGCGACAGGCGACGCCTGATTAAGAGGCGCTCAGCTAACTGTCCTGAAGCCCGGGCCGAGGGTCCTACTTCCCCTTCGCCTTTTTGGTAAAGGTCTCGATCGGGAGAGCCGGAAGCGTCATAATCTGAACCGTTCCCCGAGAACCAAGCTCCATTGAAACCTTGGCAATGGTTTCATTGTCCGGGGCCTCGACCACATTCACGAAGTCATACGGCCCGAGGACCGCATACTGGGCGACCACCTTTGCGCCGAGCGATTCGATCTCTTTGTTCACCTCCCGGATCCGGCCAGGGTTGGCCTTCACCGTCTTCCGACCCTCGTCTGTAAGCGTGCTCAGCATGATGTAGGTTGCCATCGCCGCGCCCTCCTTTGTGATACGCGAGTTTCTCTCACCCTACCACCCTCCTGCCAGAGGGTCAAGAACATTGGCGTCTAGTGCCGTTCCAACTATTTATGCCAAAATGGTGGAGCCAGGAAAAGCGATCGTTCTTAGCAGGGCTCCTGTCGGGGATTAGCCGCAACACGTTAAAACGGCACTAGTCGCCGGACTTCGCTGGGTGAGCCTCCGCGACCTCGCCACGAAGGAGACGAGCAGCCTCTTCGGGGGCCAGAGGATTGACGAAGAAACCAGTTCCCCACTCAAACCCCCCCACCAACGCAAGGCGAACCCGGATCTCCATGTGCCAATGGTATCGGGGTTCCGTGAACCGGTGGAGCGGCGAGGTGTGCACGACCAGACTATAGGCGGGTTCGTCCAACAGGCTGTGGAGCGCGCCGGAGAGACTCTGGAGAAGACCGGCCAGTTCCGGGAGCTGATCATCCTTGAGGGTGCCGAAGTCGTGGGCGTGCGCCTTGGGAAGAATCCAGGTCTCGAACGGATACCTGGCCGCGTACGACGCAAGGGCGAGGAACATCCCGGTCTCGCGTATCACCCGAACACCGCTGCTCAGTTCTTGGCGGATGATATCGCAGTAGCCGCACCGTTCCTTCCGACCGTGATAGTCAAGCAGCCCTCGCACTTCATCTTCGATCCGCCTCGGGATAACGGGGAGGGCCATAACGTGCGTGTGCGGGTGCGCGATGGGCACGCCGGGGCCATGGTTCCTGGCGATCATGATTTGCCGAAAGCGCTCGTCACCCCGCAGGTCCAGACTCCGCTGGCGGTACGCCCGGAGGACTCCTGCCACTTCCCCGACCGCCATTGTCCCCCAATCGGCGGAGTGAGAGGGGGTCTCGATGACGATCTCATGCGCCCCGATGGCAGATGCCTGGTCAAACACTCCTTCGCCGATTCGTTCGATCTCTCCCTCGATCCGGAGGACGGGGAACTTGTTGGGGACCACCCTGACAGACCACCCTTCCCCATTGCGCGAACTCGTTGGGTTGCGCAGCGCGAAGACCTCCGAAGGCGTCTCGTGCTCCTTCCCGGGACAGAAAGGACAGGTGCGCCCGCGTTGCTCGCGCCGCTGGCGGAGCAGCTCAGACAGCACCTCCCAGCGCTGGCCCGTAATGGCGACCCATCGTTGAAGTATCGGTTCCCTTCGGAGTTCTGCCATGATGATGTCTCCCGCTAGCCTTGCTCCAGCGCCCAGGTGCCTCGCCGGAAGTCAATTTGGAAAAGCGAAAAGGCAACCCCCAAGAACTCCATGCCGATCAAACGGCCCCCCGCTGTGAACCAAGCTTGGATGCGCTGGAACTTGGTCTTTGATCAAGCTGCGGACTGTCATGTCTCGAGATGGTCCTCCCTAATCTGACTCCGAGAACGGCACCGGCCAAACGGCGACGCCCCATCAACCGCAGCCACATGGCAAAGTTTCGCACATTCTCGGTGATAAGGACTGCCCCCACCCGGAGCGCCGAGATGAGAATGAGGACGTCGGCAACGTGACTGCGCGGATCCAGGAACCCGTGCCGCCGACAATACTGATTCAAGAGCTGCCCGGCCAGGACCCACTCCTTGTGTTCCGGCGTCACTACATAGCCTCTGCTAGTAAACGCTCGATCCAGTTCGTCCAGCAGTCGTTTATCGGTCGGAGATCGCGTCCCTGTATACAGCTCTTGGATAACGACCGAAGAGAGCCGGTTCCTTCCCCGCCGCGTTTGAGCCTCGATGAGACTCCTATACGCCTCTCGCCGAAAGTAAGGGATGTATACTGACGTGTCAAACACGATGGGTTGACTTCTCACCGCCCCGCCCTGCGATGAGCCGAGCCGAGCCTCTTCCGCCGGGAGCCTGCGCTCTTCTCAAAGACATCGACCAGCCCACCTCGCTTCGCGATCCGGTCCGCGGTGACAGCGAGCTTTTCTGCTAGCACACGGTCCTCTACTGCGATCCGAACGGCTTGGGATTCGCTGTCCACACGCAAGAGTCTTTGAAGTTCCTTGATGCTCATCGGGCTAACCACCAGGTTCTTCCGAATGTACCCCCTCTTATTCTGCTGCATACTCCCCCCTCAAATAGCGTGTAGTGCACTTGACTATATATACACACAATTTCGATCGGGGGCAACTGAATCGTGGGGCGTGTTGGGATGGCAGGGATCATGGGGAGAGAGGGTAGCACAATTCAGCTTCCGAATGCTCTTCGGGCCAGATGACCACCTTCTTACCCTCCTGCCACTGTACCAAGAGGATCTGATGGCCGATCTGGCGGCCGGTCTGGTGGTCCAAGCGGAAGCCCCCGAACAAGGTCGTCAGGTCAAGGGTGTGGGCCGCCTCGAGGAGACGCTCATCCTCAAGGCTTCCGGCCACACGGAAGCACTCCATGAAGACGACGCCGGCAGCGAAGGCCTGGACGGCCAGATAGTCAGGAAGATGCTGGAAGCGTGCCTGGTACTCGGAGAGAAACCAGCCTGAGTCGGGCCCCACGACGTTGTCGTGGCTCACCTCTGGCTCCCACTGGCTGGGTCCGATTATCCCTTCTGCTAAGTCCGCCACCTCCAGATAGATCGCTTGGTGCCCGGCCGCGACGACGACGAGGGCTTTCACGGGCGACAGACGCCTCCGATGCCGAACGATCGCGACATCGTCCGGAAAGCCTCCCACCACGACGAGCAATTCAGGGTCGCCCGCCGACACCTCTCGGAGAACTGGAGCGAGGTCTTCAATCGGGGAAACAAAGGGGATCAGATGGATCTGCTCAAAACCGGCGGCCTTCGCGCCCTCCGCCGCGCCACACGCGACATAAGCGGCAAAGCTTCCGGCCTTTGCGTGAAGAATGCTGATCCGGCTGATCTCGGAGTCCCTCTGTCTCACCAGGAGCGGGAGGGCTCGGAGATAATCGCTCGCCGGGCTGACCAAGCTGACGAAATGACGCCAGCCCTGCTCATACAGCGCATCCGACGCGCCGCCGTGGTTCCAGAGGATCTTGCCGTGAGCCTCGGCGATGGGCGCCACCGCCATGGCAAGAACGCTGGAATATGGGCCAAGAAGGAGATCCACACGATCCCGGGTTAAGAGGCGGGAAACATTCTCCTTTGCCTGTGCCGATCCACTTCCATCGTCATAGACGATGAGCCGAATCGGGAGGGCTGGCGTAGCGTAATCGACCCAGAGCTTCAGGCCGTTCAGGGCCTCTTGCCCCTGCAGCCGGAATCTCCCGGTGAGCGACAGCGAGACGCCGGCGAGGATCTCGCTTGAAACGGACATGCACCGATCTTTTCAGCGGTCCCCAGGCTTGAGAGGCTCAACTCGCCCAGGGGCCCTGGCCGCCCGCCCAAGCGCCACGACGAAGATGGCGGCTTTTCCTTGGGCGTGAGGAGAGAAGAAGGTGGTGATGTCGTCATCGAAAAACGTCGTGCCCGTCGCACCCAGCCCCAGGGCATACGCGCAGAGGTACATTTTCCCGCCCACGACCCCGGCCTCAAGCTGGGCCGCACTGTAGCCACGATTCCCGTAACGCTCGAGGATCTTCTGCAGATCCGCCAGGAAGAAGACAACGGCGCTTGCGTCGCCCCCAAGCTCCTGTCCAAGGCAGAGGTGGCTGGCCTCGCGCCGAAAACCGCCTTCCTTGAGCAGCTCGAGCGCGCGCTCGGAGGGGGAGAAATAATGGGCCCCGCTCGGGAACCCCTCCACACCGTTTATGATGAGGTAGGTGTCGAGGAGGCTCGTCCCGGGCCCGCCGAGAAAGTCTGCGGACACCCCACCGGTCGCTCGCTCAAGGATAGCGGAGAGCTCCGGGAGTGAGATCG
>JACQEV010000060.1 GCA_016200385.1 Candidatus Methylomirabilota bacterium | reverse complement strand
TCCGCTCGCGCTGCAGGGAGGTGATCTCCATGCCGAGGGCATGGCGAATGATCAGTTCTTCCAGCGACATCCCGGTCCCGAAGCGGAGGGTCCGGGAGCAAAGCCCTCCAATAGAGCGCGCCGCAACCTCAACGATCCAAGGCCCGTTCTCGTTCACCCGCAGCTCGGCGTGGACCGGCCCTTCCCGCAGCCCGAGGGCCCGGGCTGCCCGACTCGTGCAGTCGGCGATCGCCCACTGCACGGTGGCGGGCAGACGAGACGGCGTCACATAAATGGTTTCCTCGAAGAACGGCCCATCCAGGGGATCGGGCTTGTCGAAGAGAGCCAGGACTTGAAGCTCTCCCTTGATGAGGAGCCCCTCCAGGGCCACTTCTACTCCCGGAACGAACTCCTCCACAAGGATCTGCCGGGCCTCATCGCCCATTGCGGCGACCTCCGGAGTCCGCAGGATAGTCTCGATGCGGCGGAAGGCCGCTACGAACTGGGAGGGATCGTCGGCCCGGATCACCCCACGACTGCCCGAGAGGATCGTGGGCTTGAGGACCGCTGGGTAGGGAACCGTTCGGGCTAAAAGGGCCGGGTCATCGTTAAGCGAGGCAGGCCAATAGCGCGGGCTCGGCACGCCCGCCCGGCGCAGGAGTTCCCGCATGACCGACTTGTTCAGGGCGGCATAAGCAGACTCGACAGAATTTGACCACAGCCCCACCTTCTTGGCGATAGCCGCCCCGACCACCGTGGTGGCGTCGTCTACTGGCACAACGCCGTCAATAGGATGACGCCGGGCAAACTCAGCCACCTCGCGGGCGGCAAGGTCGGGCTTCGAGAAGTCGAGCGTCAGCAGACCATCCGGGAGAGCGTGTTGAAGCGCGTTGGGGCGGTCGGAGGCCACCACAACCTCCACCCCGAGCCCACAGGCGGCTTCGACGAACGCCTCGGTTCGGTAGGTCGTGGTGGGGATGAGCAGGAGCAGCCGCGGCATCTCGGAATCTATCTAGTGCCGTTCCAACTTTATCCGTCTAACGACACAATGACCTGCAGGCCTCTGGATCGGTCGCCGCATAGTTTTGCCACTTATCCGAACAAGTTGGAACGGCACTAGCCAGCCGCCTGGCGTCCCCGATGGAACTTATCCAGCTCGCGGTTAGCCATGACGACTGTCGCGAGCTTGCTCACCAGCTCTGAGACCTTGTCGCCGGGAATGGCGACGTAGAGTTCATCGTCACCAAGTCCGGTATAGACCCGATTGCCGATGCAGCCAAAGCTGATAGTGGCTCGATCTTGCTGCATCGTTTCAGGCAGCATCGCGCAGGTCGGGCGCGGTCTGACCGACACATTAGGCCCGATTCCTGCCATGCGCGTGGCTTCGACCACGAGCATCACCTGCTTGGCCCGGCCTCGCACCAGCACCACGTCCGGGTCGAAAGGTGCCCCAGGGAACGGCCCGTACATCGCCACACCGAACGGCGCGGTCCGACGCGGGATGTCGGGCACTTCTTCCATCTTTAGATATTCAAGCCCCACCATGATCTTCACAAGCCCTTCGAGCTGTGTGGCTTTCTCGGCCGGGAGGTCCACCCCGTGGGTGTACGCCCCGATGGGACAGTTGTAATGGTCCGCGGCTTCGGTGTAAAAGACTTTCCCTTCGGCAGCCAGTTTCCAGTAACTACAACCGGCCGGCCCCACGGCGCCGACATGGGGGACACCGGGCAAGGCGGTCGGGCGAAACGCGATGGCAATGGGGGGTAGGGTAAGAGAAAGCAGTTCCTGAAGGTTCATGGCATAGTCTCCTGGAGCTTTAGACCCCGGCGTGCACGTGTGATCTAAGAGGGCCAAACTGGCCCTCGGTGGGCTCCGCTCAGCAGAACCACGACTCGGTCAGCCGCGGCGAGCGGCTTCTGGCTAGCATCGGCGGGAGTGAGATGATCGGGGCCGATTGCTTCCCCGCAGCAGCATACGCCACGTTTCTAATCCTTTGGAATGTGACACGTGGGTCCTCGCCAGCCTGGACAGCTTGCTCCACGAGCCTGCTGACAGTCTTCTGGAGCTCGTCCATGCGCGGATCAGGGTGAGTCCAGGGATACATGAAAGACGCCTGATCCAACGGCCCCAGGAATGGTCGGATGGCCGGCCGGTTGAGCAGCGCGGAACCAGGCGGAACCAGCAGCCGGATCGTGAACTGCACCGAGTCCACCTGATCGACGAGATCCTCGGTCGCGATGAAATCGAGAATATCCAGGTAATCATCGAGCGTCGTCCACGGGGTGAAGGGCACCCAGGAAGGCCGGAGCGCAAACCCGGCGTCCCGGACGATCCCGAGCGCCTTGAACGCGTCCGCCCGAGTATGGCCCTTCTCGAGGTTGGCCAGGACCGTGTCGCTGAGGGATTCGAACGCCGAGACCATGAACACGCAGCCGAGGCCACCGAGCTCGGGAATGAGCGCCCGGCGCTCCAGGATGTGTTCGACCTTGGCTGTACAATCGAAGGTCAGGTTCGGGAATTCCTGGTGCATGGCGCGGACGATGGCGAGCGAATGGCCCGGCCCATTCAGGAAGTCGGGGTCACCGAATGTGATGTGGGTTGCGCCAGATAGAACCAGACCCCGGATATCCTCAAGGACGATCTCCTGAGGGACCACGAAGAAGCGGCCTCCGTAGACCGGCGGGATGGGGCAGTGAAGGCACATGTGCAGGCAACCGCGGCTCGCCTCCACGTAGCCGACCACCCCGAGGCGGCCGTTGCGCTCGAGGTGGGCGTAC
>JACQEV010000059.1 GCA_016200385.1 Candidatus Methylomirabilota bacterium | reverse complement strand
TCGCGAAAGACGTTGCCAGTCGAACGGGTTACTTTGAGTTTCATGACACGCCTACCCCCCTTGTTCACCGCGCGCCCTCAGGAGCAAGCGGAATCGGCCCTTGGCGATCTCCAAGTCTTGGCGCAGCGTCTTGCGGGACCGCTTCTCGAATGCGTGGAGAACGTAAGTTGCTTCCGCGAACTTGGCGATGTAGAAGATTCAATGCTGGCGAGATGAAGGATCTCTCGGGGATGCCTCAATATACAAGTATCTGCATGTCGCGTCAAGCTCGGACAGCGAGGAGTCGCCGGAAGCGGATCTCAAACACGGCGAGATTGCCACCCCTTCGCTTCGCTCAGGGCTTCGGCTTGTTCAGTCGCTCGCAATGACGATGTAACAAGATTTAGCGTGTGTGTATTAGTGGCTGGCCGGACTGAAGTCCCAGAAGTTCTGTCCACCGCTCTGATGGAATCGCCAGGGTGGCCTCGATGATCCGCGGATCGAACTGTTTGCCCGACTCGCCCCGCAGGACATCCAATGCCTCGGACAAGAGGCGAGCGGCGCGATATGGCCGGTCGTGGGTCATGGCGTCGAGCGCGTCAACCACGGCGAAGATTCGGGCGGTGAGCGGGATTTCGTCGCCGCGCAAGCTCTGTGGGTAGCCGCCTCCGTCGTACCGCTCGTGGTGCCCGCCGACCACATCCAAGGCCGGGGTCAGGAGCGGCACTGTCTCCAGGATGTCCACGCCCCACGTCGGGTGCTGCTCGACGATGCGCCGCTCCTCGGGCGTCAGGGGACCCGCCTTCTGCAGCACCGCCTCCGGGGTGCGGATCTCGCCGATGTCGTGGAGGAGGGCCCCCAGCTCAAGGGCCTCGCGTTGAGTCGTGGTGAGCTCGAGACGCTCGGCCACGGCCAGCGATGCATCCGCCAGCCGCCGGAGCGACCCGGCCTCTCCGCCCCGCGTCTCCAGCGCCCGCACCAGGACGTCCACCATGCTCCGGTTGGAGACCTGAAGACGCTCGACCATCAGGTGGAAGATATTCCCGAGCATGCCGATCTCGTCCCGCGCGTCGATGCGGACGCGGCTGCTCAGATCTCCCTCGACGACCATTCTGGCCAGGGCAGAGAGCTGCCCCACCGGGCGGGTAATCTGGCGCGCCAGCAAGATTCCGGCCACGAGGGCCAGGAGCGCGCCGGCGAGCGAATGAAGGATGACACGCCGCCGGACTGCGGCCAGCTCCTTCAGGTAGACATCCACCCGATAGTCCACATCGAGGACGGCGAAGACCCTGCCGTTCGCATCCCGGATCGGCGCGAAGGCTGTCATCCAGGTCCCCGATTGGTTGCGGTAGATCCCCGTCTGTGTGGCAACCCCTTCGCGAAACGCCCGGCCCAAGGGTTCGAGGAGTTCGGGAACGAGGGGATACGGCTCACCTGGCAATCCGGGCCCGCGGCTGGTCACCATGAAGTGTGCCTGGCGGGCCTGGGGATCGAAACCCGTCAGCGTGTAGATGGGCGTCTCGATCCCGTTCTCGTCCTGGATTGCGGCAAGATTCGCGCGGAGGCGGCGGTATGCAGCCGAATCCTGGGTCAGCGTGGCCTCGACGGTCGCGTGAAGCGAAGGATCGACGAGGAGGGCACCGGTGCGGGAAATGTTCAAGAGGAGGGAGCCCAGGGACTCGCGCAGATAGCGGTCTTGGGCCCGGTATTGGAGGAAGCCGCTCAGAAGAATCCCGATGGCGGTCAGCAGCAGGAAACTCGCGCTTAGGCGCCACGCGAGCCTCCGCCAGACCGGCAGGCGAGCCCTCGCTGGTGCCGCAGTCTCAGGTCGTCGCACCTCAGCCTCCATGTCCCTCGTTCACCGTCAACTCTGACACATCTCGCTCGAAGAACAGCTCCACCGTCCAATCCAGGACCACTCGAATGCGAGCTGCCAAGGTCGGGAGTTTGAGCATGTAGACCGTTTTCCAGATGAACCAGGCCGGGAACCCGACCAGCTTGAGCCCTCGCAGATCGGCAACGGCCGTCCGCCGGCTCAAGGGAACCATCTCTCCCAACACCCGGAAGCGGAACGGTCGCTTCTCGCGGCCGGTCAGCTCCGCCTCGAGCACGCCTGCCAGCGCGCGCGCCTGGCGGATGGCCACCTGGGCCGTCGCGACGTACGGCGCTCCGCTGTGAGGATCGGTCTGCGATGCGTTGTCGCCCAATGCGTACACACCTGGGACACCCTGCACTTCGAAAAACTCGTTCACCTGCAGCCGGCCGTCGCGCGTCTTCGCAAGGGGCAGATCGGCGACCACCGGGCTCACGCGGTTGCCGGCTGTCCAGATCACGCAGTGACTGGGGATGATGCGCCCGTCTTGCAGCTTCAGCCCCTCGGCCGAGACCCCCGCTGCCCGGGCCGTCTCCAGTTCGATCCCTCGACGAAGGAGTTGCTCTTTCGTGTAGGCGGCCAGGTTGGTCGCGGTCTGCGGGAGGACTGCGCTGCCGACCAGGATGAGACGGACGTTGTCTTGTGGGATCGACGGGTAATGTCGGAGAAGAATGCCCCGCGTCAGTTCTTCGAGGGCGGCGATCAGCTCGGTGCCTGCATGCCCCGCTCCCACCACGACAAATGTGAGGAGGCGTCGGCGCGTCCACGGGTCGTCGGTCAGGGCGGCCGCCTCGAATAGGTCGATCACCTGGTTCCGGATGCGGATAGCATCGCCGACCCCCTTGAAGGTCAGGGCGTGCTCCGCTGCTCCAGGGGCGATCGCCACATTGGGAGTCGCGCCAAGGGCCAGGACCAGCTTGTCGTAGTGCACCTGCTGACGGATGGGCGACCGGCTGTGGCGGGCGATGAGGCGCCGCCGGTCCAGATCGATGGCCTCGACCGACATCTCCCCGAATTCGACGCCCCATGCGCCGCACAGAGGCCGGATCGGGTAGAGGACGTGGCGGGTCTCGACCGCCCCCGTGGCGGCCTCGGCCAGCATGGGGGTGAAGAGGAAGAAGTTCTGCTCACTCACGAGGGTGATCTGGACCGGTAAGACCCCGGCGCACCGTTTGGCCAGCTCCAGCGCGGTTGTGACTCCGGCGAATCCGCCTCCCAAGATCACGATGCGAGGGGCCAGCGAGGTCGATGGGCGGGCCAATACGCGGCCTGCAGCCGGAAGAGCGGTCACTTGCGGCGGCGTCATCGGGCAGTGCTCCTGTGCAGCCTGAGGGCGTAGTTGGCGGCGCCAATCAGCGGCGCGCGGGGGTTCAGGGCGACGTTCACCTCGATTGTCAGCATCAGCTCGGCGAATCGCCCCTTGTCGGTGAAGGCGTGGATGAAGGTGCCGTCCTGGAGCTTGGGAAGGATCTTCGGGGCAATCCCTCCCCCGACATACACACCACCTACAGCGAGGGCTTTCAGAGCCAGGTTCCCCGCCTCCGCCCCATAGATGGAGCAGAAAAGATCAAGCGCCCTTGTGCAGAGCGGATGCTCCCCCGCTAGCCCGAGCTGCGCGACCATCGCGCCAGGGTCGCCCCGCGCGATCTGCCTGTGTAGCCACTCCGGCTCCAGGGCAAAGCCGCCGTCGCGGAGGAAACGGTAGATGTTGAAAAGTCCGGGCCCTGAGAGGACGCGCTCGTAGCTCACGTGGCCGAACTCCTTTTGGAGATAGGCGAGCAGCTCCGCCTCGAGGACGGTCTGGGGGGCGAAGTCGGCGTGCCCCCCTTCGGAGGCGATGGGGTGATAGCCCTTCCCGTCCCAGTAAAGGATCGCCTCCCCCAGACCTGTGCCGGCGGCGATGACCGCGATGTTCCCCTTGCGCTTCACCCCGGGCTGGAGCAGACACAGGTTCGTGGGATCGATGTGAAGCATTCCGTAGGCCGCCGCCTCCAGATCGTTCAGGAGCTTTGCTCGGGGGACCTGAAGGGCTTCGGCCAGTTTGCGCTCGTCCAGCTCCCACGACAGGTTCGTGATCTTGCTCTTCCCCTCGACCACCGGTCCCGCCACCCCAAAGCAGGCGGCACGGAGCGGCGGGCGGGACGCGCTGTCCAGGAACCGATCGAGGATCTCCTCCAGCGTCCCGTGGCTTTGGCTGGGGAACGTCTCCTCGCGGACGCCGTGCAGGCGGCCGGCGGCATCGTCGAACAGGCCGATGATGGTCTTGGTCCCTCCGATGTCGCCGGCGATGATCATGACGACTCCGCTAGTACAAAACCCTAGGGGCAGGGCTTGCCCTGCCCGAGGAAGGGCGCAGCAAGCAGCGCCCCTACAAATCCGTAAGCCGCATTCAGAGAGATTGCCACGCTCCCGTGCCTATTTCGCCTTTTGGCTGATCTGGCTGGCGGCGGCTCGGTCAACCAGCCATATCTGGCGTCCGGCGACCGGCCGGATGAGCTGTGATGGGAGCCGATCTGGGTCGAAGGGCCCCTCGAGCACCTCCTTGAGAACGGGAGCCTTGTCGGCCCCAGCCACGAGGAACAGGATCGTCGAGCCCCGGTTGAGGATCGGCGCGGTCAGCGTCAGGCGATTCGCATCAAGCTTGGCGACGTAATTGCGTACCGCCCACCGTCTGGT
>JACQEV010000078.1 GCA_016200385.1 Candidatus Methylomirabilota bacterium | reverse complement strand
TGTCGCTCGGTTTCCGCGAAGCGATCCTCCTCGAGATGGACAGGGTCGGAACGGCTGCCGGGGCAGATGCACGATTCCTTGGCAGGATTGCCCGGGCCGCGCCGGGCATGAAGTTCATCGTGGGTGGTGGGATCAGAACGGCTACGGAGCTGGCGTGGCTGAAGCGCGCCGGAGCCTCTGGCGTGCTGCTGGCGACCTCGCTCCACGATGGAACCATCACAAGGGAGGACCTGATCCGCGTGGGAGCCGACCGCTAGAAGACGTCTTCATAGGCTGCCTCTTGCCCGAACGACTCCTGCACGCCGACCTTGATCCTGCTCAGATTCCTTCCCCCGAATCGGGCTTTGATCTCCTGCTTTAGCTCTCCGCAGATATACCTGGCCAGCAGTTCAGCGCTGGTGTTGTGGATGGGGAGCAACAGCACATCCGCTGTCGGAAAACGGTATTGCTTATCAAAATAGGCCGCCCCGATTACCGAGTCTCCTTTCTCAATCCTCAAATCAGCATTCTCCGTCGGCAGCAGGACTCTGTGGTCCAGTCGATCGCAAATTTGCTTCATCAGCGGCTTGACGGTGATGAAGTCGAAGACATAATCGTTGGGCTCAAGCGAGCCTTCGAGTTCAACCCAGGCCCGATAGTTGTGCCCATGGAGGCGCTCACACTCGCCGTTGGCGAACAGAAGAAAGTGGGCAGAACTGAACTTGAGGTAGTCCTGATCGATTCTGATGCGAAAGCCGGCCATCGGCCACTCCTCATGGGGGACGTTTGCTAATTCTTCCTGGAAGCTATCGCACATCGACTCCGGATGTCAAGCCTGCTCCTCACGGGGGGGCTTTCACCACTTGCCGCAGGCCCCCCGATGTGCGTGATATCCCCGCGGGCTCAGACGACGGATCGGTCTACGTGGGCCTGATCTCAGAATGAGACCGCCGGGCTCGAAGGTAGGACACGATCATGCCAACGGGATCTGGGACACAGGGGGGCATAGAAGATGGGTAGACAGATGATAAGGCAGGTGGTAGACTCCCTCACGCCGTCAGGTCAGCCACAGCATCCCAACGCGACTACCGTCGCAGGAACGAACAGAAACAACAACACTCCCGACTCGGAAGCGGCTGCGAAGAGGGCAGATGAGAGCGGGGCGATGGCGCACGCTCTGGAAGAGCGACGGCGGGATCTTTACCGACTGTAACACCGTAAGGGGAGAAAAGACATGGAGTTCTTCTTAGACACCGCAAGCTTGGAGGAAATCCGAGAAGCTGCGAAGTGGGGGGTCGTGAGCGGCGTCACCACCAATCCCACGCTGATGGCGCGCGAGGGTGATGTCGAGTTCTCCGAAATCATCAAAGAGATCTGTGACATCATCGACGGCCCCATCAGCGCGGAGGTGGTTTCCGTCAAGGCCGAGGACATGATCGAAGAGGCCCGGCCGATCAGCAAGTGGCACCCCAATGTCGTGGTGAAAATCCCGATGACCCCTGATGGCCTTCAGGCTATCAAGGTTCTCTCGTCGGAGGGAATCAAGATCAACACCACCCTCATCTTCACCGCCAACCAGGCCCTCCTGGCGGCCCAGGCCGGGGCCTACATCGTCAGTCCCTTCGTTGGCCGTCTGGACGACATTTCCGAAGACGGGATGCAGGTCATTCGGGATACGGTGCAGATCTTCAACAACTATGGCATAACGACCAAGGTTCTGGCCGCCAGCATCCGCCACCCAAGGCATATCACCGAGGCTGCAAAGGCTGGCGCCCACATCGCAACGATGCCTCTCAGCGTCCTCAAGCAGGCAATGAAGCATCCGCTCACGGACATCGGCCTCGAACGTTTTCTCAAGGATTGGGAGAAGTACCGGCAAGCGCAAGGAACCAAGGAGTCGGCCGGGGGGAAAACAGCAGGCCGTGCCCGGGGTGCGGTGCGGACCTGATCGTACCCTGAGCGTTGAAAGGTGTCGGTTGAGTGTGGACTGTGAACTGAGAAGGAGGTGGGTTGCATGACAAAGATCACCCCGCTATTGCTCGGTATCGGCGGGGACAGTGGGACAGGGAAGTCTACTCTGGTCGGCGGGATCTACAAGATCTTCGGCGCGGACAAGATCACCAACATCAATCTCGATGACTATCACACGTTCGATCGCGCCCAGCGCAAGATCTACAAGCTTACAGCCCTCCATCCAGCCGCCAACAACATGGCCCTGATGGGGAAGCATGCCTGGCAGCTCAAAAACGGTGAAAAGATCGTCAAGCCGGTGTATGATCATTCAACCGGCACGTTTGCCGAGCCGGAGGAAGTTGAGCCGAAGCCGATTGTCATCATCGGTGGTCTCTTTCCTTTTTTTACTCAAGAGCTCAGGGATGTCTTTGACCTGAAGGTGTATCTGGACCCGGACGAGGAACTGAAGCGAAGCTGGAAAATCCAGCGGGACGCGGGCAAGCGCGGGTATACCATCGAGCAGGTCATGAAGGAGATCGAGGCCAGACAGGAGGATATCAGGAAGCACATCGAACCCCAGAAGGAATATGCGGACATCATTATCCGCTTCTATGCTCCTAATGGGCCGGGGCAGCCTCAGGATAATGCCCACTTGAATGTCCGCCTGTTCTTGAGCCAAAACCTGCCCAAAACCGGCCTCGACGAGCTCCTTCAGGAAGCGATGGGAAGGAAGACCCGCAGGGCCGTCCGGCTGGTGGACGAGGACTATTACGGTCAACCCTTCCATACCCTGGAAATGGATGGGTCCATCCACCCGCAGACAGCAGGAGCGCTGGAGCAGAGAATCTGGTCCCACCTCCTCTCCCCCATGAAATCGCTCCAGGATCTTGCGCCAGAGCAGTTGGGTACCTTCGCTGAGGAGGGATCGTCTCGGCACAGCGATCCCCTGGCCCTGGTGCAGTTGCTTCTCATCTATTATCTGCTGCAAGCGCGGGAGGCTCGACAAGGAGCCCCGCGAGATAGCGTCGCGGGAATGGTGGAGGGATAGGCGATGGCGAGAATCGCGATCAACGGGTTCGGGCGGATTGGTCGGTTGGCGTTTCGGGCCGCGTGGGAGCAGAAGCTGGCCCTCGACGTCGTGGCCATTAACGATCCAGCCGGCGCACATACGGATGCCCTATTGCTGGAGTTCGACTCCAACTACGGGGCGTTCCCTGCCAAGGTCGAGAGTGACGAAGGGAGCATGCGGGTGGACGGAAAACCGATCCGCGTATTCCGGGAGCGCGATTGGACCAAGCTACAGTGGTCGGATGTAGGAGCCGAGATTGTACTGGAGTGCAGCGGTCGGGGGACAGCGCGCCCCGAGGCTGAAAAGCACTTG
>JACQEV010000077.1 GCA_016200385.1 Candidatus Methylomirabilota bacterium | reverse complement strand
GCCGGAGGGCAAACCTCCGGCGCCGTTTTTTTTGGCGGCTTGACAGGTGTAGTGCGAATCCATATACTCAGTACGCTCTTGAGAAGCCGGTGGCCTGCCATGATGTGGAGTTTACCGATATTCGGTGGGCGGTTGGTCAGTGCTGGCAAGCGGGACAATGTGGGCCAAACGAAGCGATGGAGGACAGAAGGAGAACTATGGGTCGAAGGCTGGTAATTCTCACGGGCCTGCTGTTGATGACGATCTCGTCACCCCTTGCGTGGCACGCCTGGGGAGGGCATATCAAGGAGCTCCGGGTCTGCGGCGATCCTGACAACCTTCCCTTCTCCAATAAGAAGTTGCAAGGGTTTGAGAACAAGATCGCCGAGGTGATCGCCAAGGAATTGGGCGTTGAGCTCACCTATTACTGGTGGCCGCACCAGCGCGGCCTGATCAGGAGGACGCTCCGGGCAGGGCAGTGCGATGTGTTGATCTCGATTCCAGAGGGGTGGGATCCGGTCCTCTGGACCAAGCCGTACTACCGCTCGGGCTATGTGTTCGTCTATCCTAAGGCTCGAGGATTTCAGGTTAAATCTCTGGACGATCCCATCCTGAGGCAGCTTAAAATTGGTGCTTATATCAATTCCCCGCCTGCCGAGGCATTAGCCGAAAAGGGCATTGTGAAAAATGTGGTCGGCTACAATCTCCTTTACGATTACAAACAGGATCGGCCGGGAAAGATCATCGAGGATCTCATCGCTGGTGAGATCGATGTGGCAGCGGTCTGGGGGCCGGTCGCCGGCTATTTTGTAAAAAAGTTAAACGCCTCCTACCTCGAAGTGGTGCCGCTTCTGGATGGAGATCCCGCAACGCCGTTCACCTTTGAGTTTTCCATGGGGGTGAAAGAAGGCGATAAGGCGTTGAAAGCGGATCTGGAGCAGGCAATTAGCAAGAGACAGGCCGAGATCAGGAAGGTCTTGGAGGACTATGGCGTGCCACTCCTGCCTCTCCTGGCGAAGGAGCAGTTTGGTCCGGTCAAAGAACGGCCGGGCCAGATCATCTACCATCGTGATTAAAGACGCTCCCTTCACCTCTTCCTCCTCCCAAAGGAGAGGGGCTGAAGGTGAGGGCAGCGGATGACAGTGAGGAACATTGACAACAAGGCGAAGCATGTGGCTTCTTGCCGCCGTGGCTCTGGGTCTTATGCTCGTGCGCCCTTGGGCTCCGGCAGCCCAGGAACAGGAACAACCGAAGAAGGCGGAAGAGCAGGCTCCACAGTCAAAGGCCCCCGAGGCTCCGATGCCTCAGGTACCGCAAGAGCCGCAGAAGGCACAAGAACCGACGCAACCACCCACAACCCCTGAGGCCCCGGCCGCCCCGGCGCCACCACCCGCGCTGGCGCTGCCGCCTGGGGTGGCCTGCAACAACACTCCGGCAGCAGCTTCGAACCCGGGGAAGCTGAAGAAGCTTAACCCATGCATAGGAATTCCCGAGGCGCTCGCGGAGGGGAGGCAGATATGGATGCAGACCGGTTGTCCGGGCTGCCACGGCATGGGTGGAGGCGGGATGTGTCCGTCGGTCATGGACGATCAGTGGAAGTTCGGCGGGGATGACGAGACCGTGTACAAGTTGATCAAAGGGATCTACCCAGGCCAGACCATGCCTGCGGTCTTTGGGTTGTTGTTGAAGGATGAGCAGATCTGGAAGATCATCGCCTGGATACGGTCGATCTATAAAGGCGACTCCAGTCTGATTGTGTGGTGAGACAGGCGGACGGGGTGCCGCCGAAGAGCGGAGGCGTGTTCACAGAGAAACGAAAGATACGATAGCGACGCCCTGGGCATTCGTGCTCATGAAACGCCTCTCTCGAAAAAAGAGAGAGGCGTTTTTGTTGGTTCAAGTTTGCTTGTCTAATCCGCATTTCTCCTGCTAGCATGCTCGTGGCGCAAGGCAACCCACGTGCCTTTTATCTTGCGGAGAGGATTTGCGGGATGGGCAGTAGCCGTACCGTCCTTTTCGGGTGGACTTCACAGTGCTGCGGGCGCCCGATAGATTCCGTTGTGGCAAGGTCCGCGAAGCTTTTTGATCCAGAGCTGGTATGGAGCATGACATGTTTGGACTGTCCCCGCACGACCTGCTGGCTTGGATGGCGCCGTACGTGGCGCGTTGGGGATACCTGCTTGTCGCCGTGACGGTCGTGCTAGGCAATCTTGGGGCGCCTGTTCCTGAGGAGACGATCTTACTGGTGGGGGGCTATTTTGCGGCGAAGGGGCTCCTGAATTTATGGGGACTGATCCCGACGGCGATTTTGAGCGCAACCGGTGGAGATAGCCTGGGGTATTGGCTCGGATGTTGGGGCGGAAGACGGTTTCTGCTCCAGTACGGCCCAGCCTTGAGGGTGACTCACCAGCGCCTTGTCAGGGCCGAAAAATACTTCGAGCGCTACGGGCCCTGGACGGTCTTTCTGGCCCGGTTCATCGCCGGGCTCCGGTTCATGGCGGGGCCTCTAGCGGGTGCGTTCGGCATGCCCTTCACTCGCTTCCTTCCCTATAACCTGGCCGGGGCGATAGTGTATTGCTCCGCGATAGTCTCAATTGCGTACATTTCAGCGCCGTTCTTTGATCAGGTAGCGCACCTCATCGCTTTGGTCAATTGGGTCTTGGCACTCCTCGCGCTCGGCGCTGGGCTGGGCTTTTTCGGCTGGTTTCTGTGGCGCCGGGGCACCCAGCAGGAGAATGGGTAATTCGGATGAGCCATAGCTGC
>JACQEV010000061.1 GCA_016200385.1 Candidatus Methylomirabilota bacterium | reverse complement strand
GGCTGGGCGACAGCCTGGACAGCCGCAGCGCCTTCACCAGAGACGTAATGCTGGTAGAGGCCGGTCCCTATCATGGTGGCGAAACTGCCGATGAAGAGGTAGGTTGGTATGGCAAAGATCCTGCCCGATTCCTTGACGCCGCGCAGGTTGGCCAGCGTGACAAGGCTTATGAACAGGACGCCCAGGTACACGCGGTGCGGATACAGAAACGGCAGGGCCGAGGTGATCGCCGCCACCCCGGCGGCCATGCTGACTGAGACCGTCAGGACATAGTCGATCAACAGGGCGGCCGCAGCGACGAGGCCCGGATACACGCCGAGGTTCTCCTTCGCTACGAGGTATGCCCCACCCCCGGACGGATAGGCGTGGATGGTCTGACGGTAGGAGGTGGTCACAATCAAGAGCAGAACAACGATGACGAGCGAGAGAGGCCAGGACCAGTGGAGAGCTGCCGCACCGGCCAGTACCAGGGCCAGCAGGATTTCTTCCGTCGCGTACGCGACCGACGAGAGGGCGTCGGACGAGAAAATAGCAAGGGCGGCGACCTTTGAGAGACGTTCGTGGGGGGCCTCGGCCGTTCTCAGAGGTGTCCCGATGAGCTTCCGCTTCAACGTAGAAAGCGGCACATCCCACCTCCTCGTGTACGGCTCAGGGAAGGAAACAAGTGGAGCAGGCAACATTCAGCCCGAGAGGACAGAGGTATGCTAGAGCCTGTGCAAAGGGAAGTCAAGTGGACGGACCAACCCTCGAGGAAGCAGCGTCGCAGTGTCGCCGGGGTGGGGATGACTATGGCTGAGGAAAGGCAATGATGATCGAGTCCAGTGAGAGGATCCGGTACTCCTCGTTGTCGCGGTAGAAATAATGCCCTTCCACTCCCTAGGATGCCTCCTCGAACGCCACAATCGATTCGAGGGGGGGCATTTCCCTGAACGAGTTGGACCCTTCGTCAAACCCGTCGCCGGCCACCACGACATGTCCATATCGGATGGAGGCGCCCCTTGGACAGTGGAGGGTGAGGGTGTCCGGTGGTTCCCGGAGAACCCGGACCAGTAGGTTGATACCATACACCTTGAATGGACGATCTGAGGTCAGATTCTTGCTCATGTGATACTATATAGCACACACCGGCGTTCCGAGAAAAGCAAGAAGTGTAACCGCGCAGTGTGTTTGACCCATAGGCGGGACAGAGAGAAGTGGTGGAAGAGAGCTGACGCGATATGCCGCGGGAGGTCTCGGCAGGGGTGATCGTGTTCCGGCGAGCGCCGCAGCCGCATTACCTGCTTCTCCATTACGAGTCCGGCCACTGGGACTTTCCCAAGGGCCACATCGAGGCGGGTGAGGAGGCGCAGGCGACGGCGAGGCGGGAGCTGCAAGAGGAGACCGGAATCTCCGAGGTCCGCTTTTCGGACGGCTATAAGGAGACGCTCCGCTACTTTTTCCGACAGAAGGGCGTCGGGATCTTCAAGATCGTCATCTACTTTCTCGCGGAAACGGATCAGTCCGACGTGACCCTCTCCTCTGAACACATCGATTTCGAGTGGCTCCCCTACGACGCTGCCCTTGCGCGGTTGACCTTCAAGAACTCCCGTGACCTCCTGGTCAAGGCCCATGAGCACCTGAAAGCATCCCCTCTATCTAACGATCGTCCAATCCCCTGAACAGCCTGCGTCGCAATCCCAGGAAAATCCGGTCGGCCAGGCGGGGCGAAAGGACGTTAAGCAGGACGAGGATTCTGGCCGGGGGAAAGACGATCACCTCCGGGCGGGGCCGCCGCGCACAGCGGATGATAGCCCTGGCCACCTTCTCCGCTGTCTGCATCGGGCCCGTCGGCGGGTGGAATCTCTTCGAGCGGGCCGACGACGCCTCGAAAAACTCGGTGCTGGTGGTGATGGGACAGATCAGGCTTACCTCGATGCCGCTCCCGTGCAGCTCCACCCGCAGCGCCTCCGACAGCCCGACCATGGCGAACTTGGTGGCGCAGTAGATGCTGTTGCCGGGGGCGCCGCGCTTGCCGGCCACCGAGGCGATATTGATAATGTGGCCTCCCCTCTGTTTGCGCATCAGGGGAATGGCCGCCTGCGTTGCATAGATCGTCCCCATCATGTTGACGGCCCAGAGCGCCTCGATCGCCTCGATGGGCGTGTCTTCGAGCAGCCCAAAGTAGCCGATTCCGGCATTGTTCACCAGGAAGTCGAGACGGCCGAACGCCGAGATCGCGGTGTTGACGGCCGACTGCACCTGCTGCCTGTCGGCCACGTCGGTTTCCGCCACTATCGCCTCGCCTCCCAGCGAGCGGACCGCAGCGGCGACTTCCTCTAGCTGATCGCGTCGCCGTGCCGCCAACAAGAGTTTCGCCCCCTGCTTGGCGAAGGCAAGCGCCGCCGCCTTCCCGATCCCGGCCGAGGCACCGGTGATCAGGACCACCGCTTCTTTAAGTTGCCGCGCCATTTTTCTCCCCGAAGCTGATTCTCGTGCGCCATCCCCACCTGCCCCTCATCCGTACCTTCTCCTCCCTAGGGGAGAAGGCGAGGTTGAGGGGTGAGCACGTTTTCGGATTCCCATGAAGGGTGATGTTATAAGGGTTCACAACTTGTAGTCCTCGCGGATCGGGTGGAAGATGTCGAGGGTGACCGCTTTTCCCTCTCCAGTGACAGCGGCGTGTTCCACTCCACCGGGGATGATGTACATGTCGCCTTTTTGCACTCGTCTGGTCTCGGCGCCGATGGTCAGGTCGAATTCTCCCTCGAGCACGATCCCGGCCTGCTCATGAGGATGGCTGTGCATCGGCACCGTGGAGCCAGGCTCCAATTCCACTACCGACAGCATGAGCTTGTCTCCCCAGGCGAGGCTCAGGTTCACTCCGGGGCCCAACTGCTTCTTGAGGGTCTCTTTCATGTTGATGAAGTGCATAGCTCTTCTCCTCGGAATTCGTAAGGTCCGGGCCAGGGGCGAAGTGCTACCGGCCACCCGCCAAGGGCGGGAACACGGCGAGGACATCCCCGTCCTTGAGGGGGGTGTCGTCTTGGGTGTGGATACCGTTGACGAGCACCATATTCGGGTGCTCTTTTGGGATGCCGAGCTGATCGAGTACCCTGCCGACCGTTGTGCCGTCGATGAACTCCATCACTGCCCTACGCTTCTGCGCTCCTTTCGGGAGATATTGGGACAGCGTCGCGTAGAGCTGCACCTCAATCTTCATGTGAGCCAGGTCTTCATTGTGCTGTCATTGCGGGTATAAAGGTCATGGATTGTTGGCCTTTTGTTGATTTTCAAAGTAACTGTACCATTTCAAAAATTGAATCTTGTGTCTTTGACTCAAGCCGGCGTGCTGCCGGTACGCCCGTTTGATTCTCGAATGCCACCCTTCCAGG
>JACQEV010000081.1 GCA_016200385.1 Candidatus Methylomirabilota bacterium | reverse complement strand
GCCCCATCCGTACTCACAAGAAACTCGTTGGGACGAAGGCAGTCCTTACCTTACTCTGCCATTCCTTCCCACGCACGCAAGAGCTTCACGGAGGGCCTGCCGCGGACGCGAGAATAACATCGCCGATCTGCGGTCAGGATGGGACATTCAAGTGCCTCAGCGAACACGATGAAGTAGGCATCATAGGCTGTGATCCCCGTGGTTTTGGCAACGCGCACCGCTTCTTTTCCAAGAAGATAGGAAAACGGTCTCACGTCCAGCTCCATAGTTTCGAGGGTATCGAGGGCCTTGGCCACCGCTTCGACCGCTAGCTGGGGTTGATAGCGCAGGACATTTGCTAGCTCGTAGAACAAGAGGTCAGGAATGATGAGGTTGAGTTCCGCCTCCACAACCCTTCGGCGAACTTCCAGGGCGGCCTCGAGATCCTCTTCCGGTGGACGCACAAACCACTTAACGACCACCGAAGTATCGAGCACCAGGTCCATCAGCGGACGGCGGCTCGCATCTTTCTGATAAAGCCGACGGCATCCCAGGGTTTGGTCTTCGCGCGGATTTCATCCTGGATTGTGATGGCCTTCCCCATGGCACGCCGTCGTCGCTCCTTTGCCTCTTCCTGCGCGAAATACTCCTCAACAGCATGGCGCAAGAACTCGCTGCGGTTCCGGCCCTCCTTCGCAGCCGCCCGATCGACATCCTTCAGCAGCTTATCATCTATCGAAATATTCACCCGGGTCACTTGCCCCCTCCTTTCGTGACTACACACAATATATCAGATCGTGTGTAGTCCGTCAAGGAAGAAACCTGGCAGATTCACTCCCATTCGATGGTGCTGGGGGGTTTCGAGGAGATGTCGTAGACGACACGGTTGACGCCCTTCACCTCGCTGACGATCCGGCTGCCCATCGCCTGGAGCAGCTCGTGGGGAAGGCGGGCCCAGTCGGCCGTCATCCCGTCGAGGCTGGTGACGGCACGGATGGCGATGACATGCTCATATGTCCGCTCATCGCCCATGACCCCCACGGTCTTGATCGGCAGCAGGACGGCAAATGCCTGCCACAACTCACGGTCCAGCTTCGCCTTCGCGATCTCCTCTTCGACGATGGCATCGGCCTGTCGGAGCAGATCCAGCCGCGCCCTCGTCACCTCGCCAATGATCCGGACGGCCAAGCCAGGCCCAGGAAATGGCTGACGCCAAAGGATCGCCACCGGCAACCCCAGTTCCTTTCCCAGCTCCCGCACCTCATCCTTGAACAGCTCTCGGAGCGGCTCGATCAACTGAAAGTCGAATTGCTCCGGCAGGCCCCCGACGTTGTGGTGCGATTTGATGGTGACCGAAGGACCGTGCACCGACACGCTCTCGATGACGTCCGGGTAGAGCGTGCCCTGCGCCAGGTACTGGAATCGCCCCAACCTCCGCGACTCTTCCTCGAAGACGGCGATGAACTCGCCCCCGATGATCTTCCGTTTCTCCTCCGGCTCAATAATCCCTTTGAGTCGAGTGAGGAACCGCTCCTCCGCGTCAACCGAGATCAGGTTCAGGCCCAGGTGCTCGCCAAAGGTTCGCCGAACCTCGGCTCCTTCCCCCTTCCGAAGCAGCCCGTTATCGACGAAGACGCAGGTCAGTCGAGGGCCGATCGCCCGGTGGATCAGGAGCGCCGTCACCGAAGAATCGACTCCTCCACTCAGGGCACAGAGGACCCGGCCATCCCCCACTTCGTGTCGGATCTTTTCGACGGCCATCTCGGCGAAGGAATGCATCTCCCAGTTCGGCATGCAGCCGCACACCTTGAACAGGAAGTTCCCGAGGATCTCCTTCCCCCTGTCGGTGTGGGCCACTTCGGGATGAAACTGAACAGCGAAGACGGGTTGGTGCCGGTGACGGATGGCGGCAAAAGGCGCATTCGCCGTGTGGGCCAGGCGTCGGAATGAATCGGGCATCTCTTCGAGTTTGTCGCCGTGGCTCATCCAGACCGTGAGCGCACCAGTGACGCCTGAAAAGAGATCGGTGGCGTCGTCAATCGTGAGCTTGGCCCGGCCATACTCTCTGCGGGCCGCCCGCGCTGTGACAGCGCCATAAAAGAGGCCGATGACACCCATCCCGTAACAGATCCCCAGGACGGGCGCGCCAAGCCCGATCACCTCGCGGTGGCAGAAGGGTGCATTGGGCTGGTAGACACTGGCGGGGCTTCCGGAGAGGATGATCCCCTTCGGGTCGAACCCCTTCACGTCTTCGAGTGGCATGTTGAAGGGATGAATCTCGCAATAGACCCCGAGCTCGCGGATTCGACGGGCGATGAGCTGGGTGTACTGCGACCCAAAGTCAAGGATCAGGATCTTATCCATTGGGGGGCTCGGAGGGAAGGGGTTTCAGATGCTCTCAGCTATCAGCAGTCAGCTTAAAGCCGAAGGCGGATGGCTGAAAGCTGAGGGCTGACCGCTGAACGCTGAACGTTCGTTAGTCGAGCCGGTAGTTCGGAGCCTCCTTGGTGATGATGACGTCGTGGACGTGGCTTTCGCGTAACCCGGCCGCGGTGATCCGGATAAAACGGCCATTCTGACGGAGCTCTTCGATCGTGCGGCACCCGCAATAGCCCATGCCGGCCTGGAGCCCGCCAACCAGTTGGTAGATGTTGCCGGAGAGGGTGCCTTTGTAGGGGACGCGCCCTTCGATCCCCTCGGGAACCAGCTTGCTCTCCTCGGTTTCAGACTCCTGCCCGTATCGATCTCTGCCGCCCCGCTGCATCGCGCCCAGGGAACCCATGCCCCGGTAGACCTTGTAGGTCCGCCCCTGAAAGATGACCAACTCGCCCGGGCTTTCCTCGGTCCCCGCCAGGAGGCCCCCGAGCATCACGGCATGTGCCCCGGCCGCGATCGCCTTGGTGACGTCGCCTGAGAACTTGATTCCACCGTCGGCAATGATCGGAATCCCGTATCTCTCGCTCACCTTGGCGCATTCGGCGATGGCCGTAATCTGCGGCACCCCTGCCCCAGCCACCACCCGGCTGGTGCAGATGGACCCGGGACCGATGCCGACTTTCAGTCCATCGACCCCAACCTTGATCAGCTCCTCTGCTCCCTCGGCCGTCGCGATGTTTCCGGCGATCACCTCAGCATCCGGATAACGCCGCTTGATCATCGCCACCGTCTCCATGACCCCGCTGGTATGTCCGTGAGCGGTGTCCACCACCAGGACATCGACCGCGGCCTTGATGAGGGCATCAACTCGCTCCATCGTCTCCTCGCCCACGCCGACAGCCGCGCCCACCCGCAATCGCCCCAGCTCGTCCTTGCAGGCATTCGGGTATTTGATCTTCTTCTCGATGTCCTTGATGGTAATCAGGCCCCGAAGATTGAAGTCATCGTCCACCACCAGGAGTTTTTCGATCCGATTCCGGTGGAGGATCTCCTTCGCCTCTTCCAGACTGGTGCCGACCGGGGCCGTAATGAGCCGCTCTTTGGTCATGACCTGCGAGATCTTCAGATCGAGCTTCGTCTCGAAACGGAGGTCCCGGTTGGTCAGGATGCCGACCAGTTTGCCGTTCTGGGTGACAGGGACCCCCGAAATGCGATACCGCTGCATCAGGTCCAGCGCCTCAGACAGCCGTTGGTCCGGCGACACCGTGATCGGATCCACGATCATGCCGCTCTCGGACTTCTTGACCTTGTCCACCTCAAGGGCTTGGCGATCAGGGGGAAACGCCCGGTGGACGATCCCTATCCCGCCCTCGCGCGCCAGCGCGATCGCCATCCTGGCCTCAGTCACAGTGTCCATCGCCGCGCTGATGACAGGAATGTTGATGGTAAGACGTCTGGTGAGGTGAGTGCACACATCGACGTCTCGTGGCAGGACTTCCGACTTTGAAGGGACCAGGAGCACGTCATCAAACGTCAATCCCTCTGGAATCGAGCGATCAAGCATTCTCCACCTCATCACGAAGTTCCGGTTTCGAGTTTGGAGTTTCGAGTTTCAGGGAGCTCCCGAGTCTCTTCTCAACGTGGAACTTGGCACTCTGAACTCCAAGCCGCATTCCTTTCAACTCGAAACCCGGAACGCGAAACCCGAAACTTTCTCTATTAGGCGACGCTAACACAAAACCGTGGAACGGTCAAAAAAGAAAAGGGCGTCAGATTTGCATCGCAGCCTTGGCCTCTGCCAGGGTGTCCCCCGCCACTTTCTTGGCCCTGGCGGACCCGTCCTCCAGGACCTCCTGAGCGATGTCGGGGCGAGTCGCCAGTTACTGACGCCGCTCGTAAATCGGCCGCAGGGATGGGAGCATATGGTCCAGGAGAACGCCTTTGCAGTCCAAGCAGCCTATTGCCGCTGTCCGACAGCCCGGGTCGATAACGCTGTCCCGCTTCTTTTGTGGAGTGAATATCTTGTGGAGGTCAAAGACCGGGCACACGTCGGGATTGCCGGGATCGCTCCGACGCACCCGCGCTGGATCCGTCACCATCGGCTTGATCTTTGCGGTCACCTGCTCGGGCGAGTCAGCCAGGTAGATCGCGTTGCCGTAACTCTTGCTCATCTTGCGGCCGTCAGTGCCGGGGACCTTTGCGAACTCCGTCAGGAGCGCCTCTGGCTCGACAAAGACCTGCCCGTAGAGGTGGTTGAAGCGCCTCGCGATCTCCCGGGCCAATTCCAGGTGGGGGACCTGATCGATGCCGACCGGAACATAATTGGCCTTGTAGATGAGAATATCAGAGGCCATCAGGACCGGATACCCCAGGAATCCGTAGGTGCTGAGGTCCCTGGTCATCAGCTCCTGTTGTTGCTCCTTATAGGTTGGATTCCGTTCCAGCCATGGAACCGGCGTGATCATCGAAAGCATCAGGTGAAGCTCCGCATGCTCGTGAAGCCGGGATTGGAGGAACAGGGGCGCCTTCGAGGTGTCAAGGCCGGCGGCCAGCATGTCCAGGACCATCTCGCGAATATTCTCCCGGATATTCTTTGTCTCCGCATACTCGGTCGTCAGGGCGTGCCAGTCAGCCACGAAAAAGAAGCACTCATACTCCTCCTGCAATCGTCTCCAGTTGTCCAGGGCCCCGAACAGGTGGCCGAGATGAAGACGCCCCGTCGGCCTCATCCCGCTCAAGACGCGACCCTTCAACATGGTTTGTGTGCTCCCTGATCCCTTCTATGCCCCTAGCAACAGACCGGCCACGAGGGCAATGGGCGGCCAGATCACGCGGTCCACCGCCCCGCTGAAGATCAAGACCAGCAGGATCACAAAGCCGTATCGCTCCAGCCTGCCGTATGAGGCGGCCTGGCGCGGCGGCAGGAGCCCCGCCATGACGCGTCCGCCGTCGAGCGGCAACAGGGGAAGAAGGTTGAAGATGGCCAGCGCCACGTTGATCAACACACTCCTATGCAGCATGAGATAGACCGGGGTCAGCAGTCCAAGCAGCCAGGCAGAGTCGCCGATTCCGCCGGCCCCATCGAAAAGACGAAGAGACCACGCACAAAGGGCAGCCAGGATCAGGTTCGCGCCAGGGCCCGCCGCCGCCACCCACACCATGTCTTGCCTCGGATGTCGAAGGTTGTCGAAGTTCACTGGAACCGGCTTGGCCCAGCCGACGGGAGAAAAGATGAGCGCGAGCGTTCCGATGGGGTCCAGGTGGGCCAAGGGGTTAAACGTAAGGCGCCCCGACAGTCGCGCGGTCGGGTCGCCCAGCTTGTCAGCGACCCAGCCATGGGCGTACTCGTGAAATGTCAAGGCTGCCAGGATAGCCGGCAGCCTCACACTCATGTTGAGAACGAATTGCGTCGGATCAAACATGTCGTCTCTATTGTTTAGCACCCAGCCTAAATTGATCTGAACTTACCGTAACAGAGGGAAACACCCTTGTCAATCCTCCGCTTCGTGCTGCACGCATCACGACCACTAGGAGTATCCCTTAGAAGATCTGCTTTAGGTTCGCCGCGACCGAGTTGGGGACCCCCACGAAACGCAGCGCCTCCGGAAGGGTCACGAGGACCACCGCCCCGACCAGGGGGCCCCACAGGCTACCGGTCCCGCCGATGATCATCATCGAGATCGCGAGGATCGTATAGATGCCGACCAGGACCAGAATGTGAAGCAAGTATTCCATAGGCAGATCTACCGCTACAGATCCCGATAGACTTCTGAGCGATGTTGGACTCGGTAGACCTTGATAGTCCGCTCAGCCGGGTAATGCCAATACAGGATTCGATAGTCGGAATGTCGGAGACGACACAGCCCCGAGAGGTCGGTGGGGAGATTCTGAAGCCGATGATGAATCACTACCTCAGCGTTGGCCCGGAGCCATTCCAGCCGGCGGATGATCGCCGCCCGAACTTCACCCGACAATCTCTCCAGGTCCGCACCAGCCGAGGGAAGAACTACAACTTGATATTCCACCGGCGCGCCACTTCACCCAATGTCTTCCCCAGACCCGTGAGGTCTTCATGACGCCTTATCCGGCGGAGTTGCCTGATGAGCTTGGGGTTTTGGGTGAGCAGCCAGTCTTCGATATCCTCTTTAGTCTCCGCCGTCTCCCAGACCCCTCTTGGAATTTCGATCACGCTCTTCGCTTGGGTCTTCTTCATATCATCCTCCTGAATATTCACTCATCCTCGGTAAAATCGTAATACCACGGAAGACGGAGCATTGGTGTCAAGGACCAACCTCATCGAGCAGCCTTCGAATAGCGGCGGCGAAGAGCTGCCTTCACCTCCCGACCGATAGCCTCGGTCGCAGTCTCGGTCAGAGCGCTTCTGGAAGCGATCTGGTCTGCCAACTGCACCTTACGGGCATAACTCCAGAGGGCTTTCTCTGCCACGCGCTCCCAGTGAGTCTTCGGATGCCGCTCCAAAATCGCCTTCAGTTCTATCGGAACATCTAGCGTCAGCTTCGACATCGTTTGACCCTCCGATCTGCGCCTCATTATTGTCCTCATGCGGTCGCTCTTTCAGACCGCAACCCTCCTAAGAGGCTTCCCTAGGAAGCCCTGCGGTCTGAACAGGAGGAAGAGGATCAGGATCAGGAAAACAATGGCATCCTGCCACGCGGTAGGAACCAATAATTATAGACTCTCATCCTCCATTACACCAGTTAACCTACTCAATTCAAACGTACATGTCAATCTCCGTATCACGCCCTTGCCGCGGGCCCTCAATGGCATTGACTCCTACAGCAGCTCGGCCGTGATCCACGCCCATACCTCAATGACCTGTCACCCTTGAAGGGACGCGCCGGCGAAGGACGAAGGAGACCTCGTCCGCTCTGGTGCGGAGCTGCCCGTCCAGCCTGGCGGCCCGGAGGGCGGTGAGTATCTCCCGGTAGATGGGGCCAGGGCGGAACCCCAACCGCCGCAAGTCTTCTCCTTTGAGCAGCGGCGCGACCCTCCAAGACGTTGTAAGGTATTCGAGGGCTGCCTTCCGCTTCAACCCTCTGTCGAGTGTGGCGAAGACCAAGGCCCTGGCTGCACCCGACAGGGGATCGAGAAGTCGGGCGATCCGACTTTGGCGGGGGTCCACCGCCCGAGTCAATTGGCGCGCAGTCTTTCGGCAAGCGTCCAGGTCAGCGACGAGTGTCTCGGCGATCCTTTGGGGTGGGTTGAGCCTCCTGAGGACCGCCCCTAGACTCCTCGGACGCAGAGGGTATAACATCCCCAGGAGGTATGCCTCTTCTGGGGACGGCACGTGCAGCAAAGGTAGCGAGCGGGGTAGGGCGAGAACCCGCCGCACACGTTCGAGCAGGCCGAAGGCAGCCGGCAGTTCGGCGAGTCTGGGGTGGATAGCGGCAAGAACGCCCAAGTCGCTCAGACGTCTGATGACGCGGGGGGGCGATGGCTCATGCCCAATCAGGAGCAACTCGGTGAAGATTCTCGAACCGGCGAGATTCCTTATCGCCCCCCCTTTCACTGCTTCCTTGATCAACCGAAAGGTGTCCCGAGCGATGACATATCGGAATCGCGCTTCAAACCGAGCGGCCCTGAAGATCCGGGTGGGGTCATCAATGAAGCTCCTACTATGCAAGACCCTGATGCGACCCCGTTGCAGGTCCTCACATCCTCCCAGGGGGTCGATCAGCGGGCCGAACCGGTGACGATCAACGCGGGATGCCATGGCGTTCATCGTGAAGTCACGCCGGACCAGATCGGTCAGCAGCGGGGCAGGGCAGACCTCTGGAAGAGCGGCAGATGATGGATAGTGCTCGGACCTGGCGGCGGCGACATCAAGAGTGATCCCCTCGGACAGGCGCAGGCGGGCGGTGCCGAAGCGGGGATGCGTTGTCACCGCCGCCTTGAGGGATTGCCCGACACTCCGCGCCACAGCGATGGCATCTCCCTCGACCACCAGATCGATATCGACAGCACGCAGGCCGAGGAGCAAGTCCCGAATAAAGCCGCCTACGGCATACATGGGGGAAGGTGCGGCGGCCCTGCGCGCGGCCTGAAGGGCCCTTCTGATTACGGGATGCAGCTCCCGAAACTCGGGGAGCTGCCTCAGGCTGACGCGAATCACCTCTCGAAGCCTGGAATCTGTCGGACGGCTGTGTGTCCAGCCATCGCTATGCACGAGGGTGGTAACGGTCGTACACCGCCTTCAGATGGGCCCGCGAGACGTGGGTGTAGATCTGTGTCGTGGAGATATCGGCGTGCCCCAACATCATCTGGACCGCCCGAAGGTCAGCGCCGCGCTCGAGCAGGTGCGTGGCGAAGGAGTGACGAAGGGTGTGGGGGGTCACGCGCCGGTCGATCCCCGCCGCACTTGCATGGGCGCGCAGGATCTTCCAGAAGCCTTGGCGCGTCAGAGGCCGCCCAAAACGATTCAAGAACAGCGCGGGGTTCGACTGCCCCTTTGCGAGAACCGGCCTTGCCGATGACAGGTAGAGGCGGACCCACTTCTGGGCCTCCGCCCCCAAGGGAACCACGCGCTCCTTGGAGCCCTTTCCTTGGCAACGGACATAGCCCACCTCCAGATCTACATCGGATAAGCGGAGGGTCACCAGCTCCGACACCCGCAGGCCGGCCGCGTACAGCAACTCCAGCATCGCCTTGTCACGGAGGCCTGGATGAGTGCCCGTGGGCGGCGCCGCCAACAGGCGCCCCACCTCGTCCTGGCTCAACACCCCCGGTAATCGGGCCCATGGACTCGAAGCCTCCAGGTGCGCGGTGGGGTCCTCTTGAACATGGCCCTGTGCCAGCAGGTACCGAAAGAGACCCCGCAGGGAGGCGATATGCCGGGCGACAGTCCGTGGGGCCAGACCCTCCTCTCGCAGCCAGAAGAGCAGACGCGCGACGAGGCCACGGTCCACTTCCGAGAAAGAGCTGGCTCCTGTTTGCTTCAGGTAGCCTGATGTCCGCTGGAGGTCTCTTCGATACGCCGACAGGCTGTTCTCGGCCAGCCCCCGCTCAACCGCGAGGTACGTGAGGTATTCAGCGATCAACTGTTCCATCGAAGCCATTCAGTGCACCAGGGGCTCAGCATTCACGTTCCGGACAGTAGCTTCCGCTTCTTGTGGAAGAAGTCGCTCGTAGGCCGCGAGCAGCCTCATGGCCGAGGCCTCCGCCGTCATCCAGATTACCCTGGCCCTTCCCTGCTCCGCGTAGCGGGCCCGAATGGCCCCATCGCGAAGTAGCTCCATCAAGCGCCGGATGAAATCGTCCTCGGAGTCCTTAGCCAGCGCGCCACTCACCCCATCCTCGATGAAGTCCGACGTGCCTATCGACCGGATGGCCAGAACTGCAAGCCCGTGGGCCATCGCCTCGAGAACCACCAGACCCTGGGTCTCGGAGACAGAGGGAAAGACGAAGAGGTCCGCAGCACGATACCACCAGCCCACATTCTGGTGCGGAACCGCGCCCACAAAGCGGATGCGGTCGGCGACCCCCAGGTCGGCAGCAAGCCGTCGCAACCGCCGCTCCTCATCCCCTTCCCCGACGAGCAGGAGGATGACCTCTGGAGCAACCCTGACAGCGGCCCGGAGTGCTCGCAAGAGCAGCCCGAGATTCTTTTCCTTGGCCAGCCGCCCCACGTACAGGAGGACCGGCCCGTCCTCCGGCACACCGAGGCAGCGCCGGATGAGCGATGCCGATTCTTCCTGCTGGGGAGGCGGCTCGACCCCCGTCGGAATCACTTCCACGGGGACGGTGACTCCGTGGGCCAGCAAGCGCCTCGCGACCCCAGAGGTGGGAGCGATAACCAAGTTCGCCCGGTTGGCAAAGGCATAACTCCTGGTCTCTCCTATCCGCGCGGCCAACGGCGAGATGACCGGCAGGTAGTGGGCGTAATGCTCGTACAGCGTGTGATAGCTAAACACGAAGGGGACTCGCAGCCGCCGCGCAAGCCGGCGTGAGTAGGGTCCGATGAGAAACGGGTGGTGGGCATGAATGATCTCGAGGCCGAGGCGCGGAATCAGACGATGAAGCGCAGTGGCAGCCGTTGGGATCGGCAGCGCATAGCGGTGATGAGTGGGAACCCGAAGCGACGGAAACCTATAGACATCCGGCTCGGCCTCCCGGTGTCCCGGATAACGCGGTGCGAAGATAAGGACTCGATGGCCAAGGCGACGCAGGTGCGTGGCGAACTGGTGAATCGAGATCGCCAGCCCGTTTAACAGCGGCGATGCGTTGCAGGTGAAAAACCCGATGGTCACGGATATTCTGAGTCTCGGGTTTCGGGTTTCGGGTTTCGGGTCCAAGCGTGAGAGCCCGAACCTCTCATTGTCTGTAACCCGAAACAAGAAACTCGGAACCCGTAACTATTCATTTGCGGGTGATCTCGGTATGAGTGATGGAGATGCCCAGGGCCATCCGGGCTTGCGTGTAGAGCTGCGCGGTGGCCATCAGGAAATAGTTGTGCAGGTTAACCGGCGTGAAGGTGAGGCGAAACCACTCGAAGACCTTACGCATGCGCCGCCACCTGCGCGGCGGCCGCTGGTAGATAATCGGCTTCAGCGTGTGCGGTACCAGGACCATGCCCAAGAGCATCGAGGAGGTCAGCACGATGGTTTGGAATCGGAGATTAAAAGCGGCCAAGCGGCTGACGCACAGGCCCTTCGTCCCCATCCGGAGGGCGAGCACATCGGGTGAGAGAAACACCTGGAAGGGCCACAGCTCCCTGACGCAGGGGCTGATCCAGGAGATCAGAATCAGTTGCGCCGGCAAAAAGACCATCAGGGGGGGCATCGCATTCGCAAACAAGGCCCGTAAAGCCAGGAAAGACTTCTGCTTGACCAGCGGCAGCCTGGAGTAGTCGAATCTTCGGACGTAGTTCACCACGAATTTGACGTCCACTGCGCCTCGAGCCCATCGCGCGATCTGGCTCCACGAGTCCTTCGTTGTGAGGGGCGCCTGTCCCCAGGTGGGCATCTTCAAGGGGGCCACACGGAACCCCTCCATGACCACCTTATACCGGAACTGCATATCCTCATTGTGGCGATTGGGCTCAAAGAAGTCCACCGAGCGAAAATCGCTGAACGGGAGGCTCGTTCCGGGACCCAGGACGAGATAATCGCCAGAGGCCTGCATCTTTCCCATCTGGTACAGGACGAACCCGGAATTGTGGAGACGGGGTAGCATCGGCACCTTCCAGTAGTTCGAGGTATACGTGGTGAGCGACTGGAGGACGACCCCTCGATCCCCCCTGGCGATCGCGCGCTGCGCCTCCTCCCGATGGCAATACTCGCGGAAGGCAAGATCCTGTGGATGCAGAATGGTGTCGGCATCGATGATCAAAATCTTCAACTCCTCGCCGCTGAACGCACCATCACCGATCTGATGGGCCAGCCATCTGCCAGCCGTGCTGATCGATGTCGCCTTACACCTGTTCACGATCCCATCGGTGGGGTAGATGAACAGCTTGATCCTCAGTGTCTCTTCGAAACTCGGGAGAACCTCTTTGAGCTTATCGAGTGTCTCCCAGTCTTCTGCCTCCACGATCGGAATTACCGTGATCTTCTCGGGAGGATAGTTCTGTCGCTGAACTGCTAGCATCGTCTGAAAAAGCACGCGGCGGTTGTTCTCCCGCTTCAAGGGCATGAAGATCGCATAATGGCTGAAGGGGTGGCCCGAGGCCTCAAGCCTGCCGCGCCAGTCAGTCTCCATGTTGGCCAGCAGCTCTTGCCGGGTTTTGTGAGCCCTGACCTGGTTAAAAATCAGATAGCCTATCCAGATGCTGATGACAATGAAACGAAACACCTCGGCCCAGAACGGATCGCCGGGAAGGTATCGAAGGGTCGGATAGATCGAGAGCAGCAGGAGGGTGGTGAGGATCGGAAGGGTGTCCAGGACCCGTTGAGCAAACCCGAACCCCTGGAAAGAATCAGACCGGAACCTCATGGCGAACTCCATGCAGATGATCGAATACAAACGTCTTTAATCTTGTTGCGAAGGCGGGTCCTATCCTTCGGCAGCCCCATCCGTCCTCACTCCACCCCTCCCCCAGTGGGGCCCTTCCGTTGCGGG
>JACQEV010000080.1 GCA_016200385.1 Candidatus Methylomirabilota bacterium | reverse complement strand
GCGACGCGGCGTTTGCCGCCCTCGAGCTGGATCGCGGTGACGTGGTCTCCATTCTGGGAGAGCGGGAAACGGCTGCCCTCGCGGTGGCCGCTCGATCGGCCGATCAGGCGCTGGAGGTGGTCCGGATGGACGGGCTGATCCGCACCAACGCCCGCGCCAGCATCGGGGACTACGTGCAAGTTCGCAAGGCCGCCTGGCGGGACGCCCAGAAGGTGACGCTCGCTCCGGCGCGGAGGGGCCTCCGGGCAGTCGCCCCGGGCGAGGTCCTCCGCCAGGCGCTGCTCTACCGCCCTGTGGTATTGGGTGACGTAGTCTCCGTCGGGACAGCCTCGCGGTCCCGGGAGGTCGTCCCCCCAGGGATGTATCCGGAGGAGCTCCTCCGAGGCTTCCTGGGATCGCTGGCCATCGGGCTAGGCGAGGTGCGGTTGATCGTTGCCGCCACCGCACCGTCCGGCATCGTCCGCATCGGCACCCAGACCGAGGTGGAACTCCTCCCCGAGTACGTGGAAACCAGGGAGGCTCGGGTGCCGGATGTCACGTATGACGACATCGGCGGGATGGGCGAGGTGATCAATGAAATCCGCGAGGTCGTCGAACTGCCGCTCAAGCACCCGGAGCTGTTCGATCGCCTCGGCATCACGCCTCCCAAAGGGGTCCTCCTGCACGGCCCTCCGGGGACGGGCAAGACGCTCCTGGCCCAGGCTCTGGCCAATGAGGCAAAAGCCCACTTCGCCACGATCAACGGGCCCGAGATCATGGGGCGCTTCTACGGTGAGTCGGAGGAGCGTTTGCGGGCCATTTTCGAGGAGGGACAGCAAAACCCGCCCGCGATCATCTTTATCGATGAACTTGATTCCATCGCCCCCAAGCGGGAGGCGGTCACGGGGGAGGTGGAACGCCGGGTGGTTGCCCAGCTCCTCACCTTGATGGATGGCCTGACGCCGCGGGGAAACGTCATCGTCATCGGGGCCACCAACCGGCTCGGCGCCATCGACCTGGCCTTGCGACGGCCCGGCCGGTTCGATCGGGAGATCGAGCTGCGGGTGCCGGATCGGAATGGCCGACGGCAAATCCTGACCATCCACACGCGGGCCATGCCGCTGGCCCCGGATGTCAACCTGGACTGGGTGGCGGACCTCACCCACGGGTGCGTCGGGTCCGACCTCGCCGCTCTCTGCCGCGAGGCCGCTCTGAGCGCCCTGCGGCGGGTCCTCCCGGAAATGGACCTGACACTCGAAACGATCCCTCACGAGATCCTGGAGCGGCTCGTCGTGACTCAGGAGGACTTCAGCCAGGCCATCCGCCGGATCCGCCCCTCGGCCCTGCGCGAACTCCTGATCGAGGTTCCGAGAGTCACCTGGGACGATATCGGCGGCCTGGCCGAGGTCAAGCGGGCGTTGCGGGAAACCGTCGAGCTCCCCCTCACCCACCCGGAAGCCTTCAAGCGCCTCGGCATCAAAGCGCCCAAGGGCGTCCTCCTCTATGGTCCCCCGGGCACCGGGAAGACGCTCCTGGCCAAAGCCGTCGCCAACGAGGCGCGGGCCAACTTCATGTTGGCGAAGGGAAGCGATCTGCTCTCCAAGTGGTATGGCGAGTCGGAGCAGCGCATCCGGGAGTTCTTTGCAAAGGCCCGCCAGGTGGCTCCTGCCATCGTGTTCTTCGACGAGGTGGACGCCCTTGTCCCGCGGCGCGGAACGGCGGTGGGCGAACCGCACGTCACCGAGCGGATCGTCAACCAACTCCTCTCCGAGTTGGACGGCCTGGAGGAGCTGCGCGGCGTGGTCATCCTGGGCGCGACCAACCGGCCCGACCTCATCGATCCGGCCTTGCTACGCCCGGGACGCTTCGACGCGCTGGTCTATGTGCCTATCCCGGATGCCGAGGCCCGACGCGAGATCCTGACCGTCCACACCAAGCACATGGCTCTGGCCCATGACGTGGACCTGAAGGAGCTCGTCCGGCGGACCGATCGGTACACCGGAGCTGACCTCGCCTCGCTCTGCATGAAGGCGGCTCAGCTTGCCCTGCGGAAGGACTTGGAAGCGAAGGTGGTCACCCACGCCGACTTCCTGGCCGCGCTTCAGGAAACGCTTCCTTCCGTCACCGAGGCTATGGAGCGGGAATACGCCGAAGTCGGCAAGCACCTGCGCCAGGCAGTGCCGCGCCGCGACTACGGTCCCGGCCACTACCTGTAGCTCGTACTTCCTTGGAACGAATGGGGGATTGCGATCCGAACCCCGATGTGTTGACAACGAAATCGGCTGCAGCCGCCCGCAGCGTTCACGGTATTAGACAGTTTTTCTAATTGTAGTTAGGCCGACACTGGACAACGCAACGAAGGGGGACGTTATGCCCGATCCGCACTTTGAAGGGGACGTTGAGACGCGGTGGTTGGTCGAATCTGGCGAAGACCGCAAGATGAAGATGCTGAGCGAGTTCGCCTTCATCGACAGCACAGGTTACAGGTGGGCGGCACACCCTGGCGAGGAGGTAGACGGCGCGAGTATTCCGGAGGTCGTCTGGTCAAAGGTTGTTGGGACACCCTTCATCGGCGACTACCGCCGTGCCAGCGTCGTCCATGACGTTGCCTGTGATCGCCGAGAGAAGACCTCCAAGGAAGCGCACCGGATGTTCTACCAGGCGATGCTTGCGGACGGGACGTCGAAGGAACGCGCCCTCCTCTTCTATACTGCCGTCCGCCTCTTTGGCCCCAGGTGGGATCAGCAACGCGGCTTTCGCCAGATGTTCGCCGTGCCGGTTGAGGAGATCAACTTTGATCGCTTTGAAGCCGCACTGGACACCGTGCTCGGCGACAGATAGTGGCCGGCCTAACTCGCCGCTGCACCTGCCTGAGTACCTCCCCCGACAAAGTAGACACCCACACCTAACGATTGAGGGGGTGTCCGGTGCGAGGTGTCAAGCGTTGTCAGGAGTCCACAGAACGGATGAAGAAGCATCGCGACAGCCACGAGGGCAAGGTGACGGCCGTTAAGCTAAGCAAGCTACCGGGGGTAGAGGTACAGGCCGTCGCATTGAAAGGGGGTTGGCGCGAATAGTGATTCATCTTCGTCGAAGCAATGCAGACCCGACTGCTGGTGACAGGGGGCAGTCGCTGAGCCCCACCGAGGGATTGCCACGTGACCGTGATAGACTGCAAGAGGCCGCAGCCTAACGCGGCGGCCAGAAAATTGATCTGCCTGGCCAAGCCCTGTACAATGAAGAGGTCACGGCCAGCGCCGGCTCTGAAGCCGAGGAAATAGGTTGCAGCCGGCCGCAGCGTTTGAGGTATTAGGCAGTTCTGTCTAATTCTAGTTCGACGCACAGCGG
>JACQEV010000079.1 GCA_016200385.1 Candidatus Methylomirabilota bacterium | reverse complement strand
GAGTTCTCTTCCTATGCAGATCTCGATGCATGGAACCGGATCTGGGCGACTGATGAGGAGGGGAAACGGTTGGTCCGTGAGCTGGGAGAACTGGCTGAAAGCTGGGATGCCAAGGTGTTGGCGAAGCTCCTCTAGGGTTATTCGGAGGCCCGGCCAACAGGCGTTTTCGCTTGACAGACGGGGCGGGAGAGAAGTATTAAAGATCGCGTTTCCCTTTTCCCTGCATAATCCTCAGGTGGTCAATAATCATGCCGGGGGTAATGGAAGAAGCGGGTCAGGATTACCTTTTTAGAAGGTGAATGAAGAAAGGCCCTTCGGGGAGGATGTCCGCCCGAAGGGCCTTGTTTTTCCAACAGATCTTGCGCACCGTCATCGTGGAAAGGTGATTGGAAAAGGCGCGCCTGTCGGATCCTCCTCGCAAAGAGGGGCAGCACAGTGTTGAGAGGAAATGGAGGCCTAGGATGACCAGGCGGAAGGTAACCATAGATGGAAACGAGGCGGCTGCGCTCGTGGCCTACCAGGTCAACGAAGTGATTGCCATCTACCCGATCACGCCCTCTTCTGCGATGGGCGAATGGGCGGACCAATGGGCTGCAGAACGGAGACCGAATATCTGGGGCACGGTGCCCACCGTGGTGGAAATGCAGAGTGAGGGCGGCGCCGCAGGCGTCTTGCACGGTGCGCTGCAAGCCGGCTCGCTGGCGACGACCTTCACCGCCTCACAGGGCTTGCTCTTGATGATCCCCAATATGTACAAGATCGCCGGCGAATTGACCTCCGCCGTGTTCCACGTGGCCGCGCGTTCGCTGGCTGCACAGGCACTCTCGATCTTCGGCGATCACAGCGATGTCATGGCCACCAGGGCCACCGGCTATGCGCTGTTAGCGTCCAACTCGGTGCAGGAGGCGATGGATTTCGCCCTGATTGCGCAGGCCGCCACCCTGGAAGCGCGGGTGCCGTTCCTGCATTTTTTTGACGGCTTCCGGACCTCGCACGAAGTCGCAAAGCTTGAACGACTGGCCCCCGACGATCTCCGCGCCATGATCGACGAAGACCTGGTGCGGGCCCATCGGGCCCGAGCATTGTCACCGGACCGGCCCTTCATCCGCGGCACAGCCCAGAACCCAGACCTGTACTTTCAGGCTCGCGAGGTGGCCAACCCCTACTACCTCGCCTGTCCAACGATTGTGCAAAACGCGATGGACACATTCGCCCGTCTTGCCGGTCGCCAGTATCACCTCTTTGACTACGTCGGCCCACCGGATGCTGAGCGCGTCATCGCCCTGATGGGCTCGGGCGCTGAGGCCACGCAGGAGACGGTCGAACACCTGGTGACCCGTGGCGAGAAGGTCGGTGTTGTCAAGGTGCGTCTAAACCGCCCGTTCTCGGTGGAGCATTTCATCGCCACGTTGCCAGCGACAACCAAGGGCATCGCCGTGCTGGATCGGACCAAGGAGCCCGGCAGTGCCGGCGAACCCCTGTATCTGGACGTGGTGACAGCGGTGAGCGAAGCGATGGCCAGCGGCAGCGTGCCGTTCCGTTCGTTTCCCCGGATTATCGGCGGGCGGTACGGGTTGTCATCGAAAGAGTTTACGCCGGCCATGATCAAGGCGATCTTCGACGAATTGGCGAAGGACAGGCCCAAAAACCACTTCACCGTCGGCATTCACGACGACGTGACCCACACCAGCCTGGACTATGACCCGGCCTTCTCCACGGAGGACCCCGACACGGTGCGGGCCATCTTCTACGGTCTGGGCGCGGATGGCACAGTCGGGGCCAACAAGAACTCGATCAAGATCATCGGTGAGGAAACCGACAACTACGCCCAGGGCTACTTCGTCTACGACTCGAAGAAATCCGGCTCGACCACCATCTCCCATCTCCGGTTTGGTCCGAGGCCGATCCATTCCACGTATCTCGTCAACCGGGCCACCTTTGTCGCCTGCCACCCAATTCTCGTTCCTGGAGCGCTTCGACGTGTTGAAAGCCGCCGAGCCCAGCGCCACTTTCCTGCTGAACAGCCCGTACGGCCCGGACGAGGTGTGGGACCATCTGCCACGAATGGTGCAGGAACAGATCGTTAGTAAGAAGCTGCGCTTCTTCATCATCGACGGTTACCGGGTCGCCCGGGAGACGGGCATGGGGGCGCGCATCAACACCGTCATGCAGACCTGCTTCTTCGCGATCAGCGGCGTGCTGCCACGTAACGAAGCCATCGCCGCCATCAAGCATGCCATCGAAAAGACCTACGGCAAGCGTGGCGAAGCCGTCGTGCAGAAGAACTTTGCCGCGGTCGATAGCACTCTGGCCCACCTCTATGAGGTGCAGGCGCCAAACCAGGTGACCAGCTCCTTCGACCTCCGAGCGGCGGTGCCGGCGGAGTCGCCGGAGTTCGTCCAGAAGGTGATCGCCAAAATGATCGCCGGCGAGGGGGACCTACTCCCGGTCAGCGCCCTGCCGGTCGATGGCACCTATCCCAGCGGGACGGCCCAGTGGGAGAAGCGCAACATCGCGCTGGAGATTCCGGTATGGGACGAAGACCTGTGCATCCAGTGCGGCAAGTGCGTGCTCGTCTGCCCCCATTCGGTGATCCGCGCCAAGATCAGCGAACCGCAACTTCTGGCCGGAGCTCCGCCCACGTTGAAATCGGCGCCAGCCCGCTGGCGCGAGTTCAAAGACCTCCGATACATCCTGCAGGTGGCCCCGGAAGATTGCACCGGTTGCGTCCTGTGCGTGGAGGTCTGCCCGGCAAAGAGCAAGAGCGAGGTCCGCCACAAAGCCATCAATATGATGCCGCAGCCCCCGATACGCGAGCAGGAGGCCCAGAATTGGAAGTTTTTCCTGCAACTGCCCGAAACGGAGCGGCAAGCGCTCAGCCTGAGCCACGTGAAGGATGTCCAGTTGCTCCAGCCGTTGTTCGAATTTTCTGGCGCCTGCGCGGGCTGCGGTGAAACCCCGTACATCAAACTCGTGAGCCAACTCTTCGGGGATCGCGCCATCATCGCCAACGCGACCGGCTGTTCGTCAATCTACGGGGCTAGCATGCCCACCACGCCGTGGGCAGCTAACCAAAATGGACGTGGCCCGGCGTGGTCCAACTCGCTCTTCGAGGACAACGCCGAGTTCGGCCTCGGCATGCGGCTGGCGCTGGATAAACAGATGGAGTATGCCCGCGAGCTGGTCGGCCGCCTGTCGGACACCCTTGGCGACGAGTTGGCGGAAGCACTCCTTCTGGCCGATCAGTCCACCGACGCCGACATCAGGGCGCAGCGGGACCGCGTCATGCTCCTTAAAAAGCGGCTAAGAGTGGTGAGCACGCCCGAGGCGCGCGATCTCCTCAGCCTGGCCGACGCGCTCGTCAAGAAAAGCGTGTGGATCATCGGGGGCGACGGATGGGCGTATGACATCGGCTTCGGCGGATTGGACCATGTGCTGGCGTCAGGCCGCAACGTGAACGTCTTGGTCCTCGACACCGAGGTGTACTCCAACACCGGCGGGCAGATGTCCAAGGCGACGCCGCGCGGGGCGGTGGCAAAGTTCGCCGCTGGTGGCAAGCCAACGCCGAAGAAGGATCTCGCCCTGATGGTTATACCCTATGGCAACACGTACGTGGCGCGGGTGGCGATGGGTGGCAGTGACTCCCAAACCATCAAGGCCTTCTGCGAGGCAGAGGCGTACGAGGGACCATCCCTCATCATCGCCTACAGCCACTGCATCGCCCACGGCTACGATATGCGCTACGGGATGGACCAGCAAAAAGCTGCCGTCCTTTCCGGCCACTGGCCGCTCTTTCGGTACAATCCCGATCTGGTCAAAGAAGGCAAGAATTCTCTGCAATTGGATTCCAAGCCGCCGAGCCTGCCGCTGAAAAAATACGTGTACAACGAGACGCGATACACGATGCTGGTCCATAGCGACCCGGCGGGGGCGAAACGGTTGTTGGAACTGGCTCAGGAAGATGTGCTTGCCCGCTGGCACTTCTACGAGTACTTGGCTGCCATGCCGGTCGGTGGCACAGAAAAGAAGGAGGAGCACCATGATTGACCTGTCCACGACCTATCTGGGTTCGACCTTGAAGAATCCGCTCGTCGTCTCTTCGTCGCCCCTCTGCGAGAAGATAGACAACATACGACGGATGGAGGATGCGGGGGCCGCGGCGGTGGTGCTCCACTCCCTGTTCGAAGAGCAGATCACCCTCGAAAGCCATCACTTGGATCGCTATCTCTCGCATGGCACGGAGAGCTTTGCCGAGTCCCTCACGTACTTCCCCGACATGGTCGATTATAACCTGGGGCCGGATGCTTATCTGGAACACCTTCGCCAGGCCAAAGTCGCCGTGGACATCCCCATCATCGGCAGCCTCAACGGCATCTCCACGGGGGGGTGGATCAGCTACGCGAAGAAGATCCAAGAGGCAGGCGCAGATGCGCTGGAACTGAACCTCTATTACATCCCCACCGATCCGGACCTGAGCGGGGCGCAGGTTGAGCAGATGTACGTTGATCTCGTGCGGGACGTAAAAGCCAGCGTCAGCATTCCCGTGGCCGTCAAGCTGGGCCATTCTTTCAGCGCCTTCGCCAACCTGGCTCGGCGCCTGGATCAGGCCGGCGCAAATGGATTGGTGCTATTCAACCGCTTCTACCAGCCGGACTTCGACCTGGAGAACCTTGAAGTAGTGCATACTCTCACGTTGAGTAGCTCCTACGAATTGCTCCTGCGCCTGCATTGGATCGCCATCCTGTATGGCCATATTCGAGCAGACCTCGCGGTCACCGGCGGTGTTCACACCGCTCACGACGTGCTGAAGGCGATGATGGCCGGAGCGCGAGTGACGATGATGACCTCAGCCCTGCTGAAGAACGGCATTGGGCACTTGACGACGGTGCGTTCCGACCTGCTTGCCTGGATGGAAGGACACGAGTATGAATCCATCCGCCAGATGCAGGGCAGCATGAGCCACCGATCGGTGGCCGAGCCTGCCGCCTTCGAGCGCGCCAACTACATCAAAGTGCTGAGTTCCTACGTGCTGAAAACCTAATCTCAACGACGTAAAGGTCTGGCAGGGCCCTAAGGTCCCCATTGCCAAGCTGGCCGCGGCCCATGCGGCGCTGAAGGCCAAGATCAAAGAGATGGGGGAAGAAGTAGTCGTGCGGATTGAGACTTCACAGAGATCTCCCAATGGCGGCTGACACCGTAGCCTCTGAGGCTTCCATCGCGCCGGCCGCTCTCAAGAACCTTCTCGCACGGATCGTCGATCCGAACCGGGTCCTTAGCCGGCCGATCGACCTGATCGCCTACGCCTCAGACGCGAGCTTCTACCGGCTGATTCCGCGGGCGGTGGTGCAGACACGGACCATCGAGGAAATCCGGGCGCTCTTTCGGTTCAGCCATGAGCACCGCGTTCCGCTCACCTTCCGCGCCGCCGGCACCAGCCTCTCCGGCCAGGCGATCACCGACGGGATCTTGATCGAGGTGGGTCGTTACTGGCGGCAGGTCAAGGTGGAGGAAGGCGGGAAGAAGGTCCGCGTCCAGCCCGGCGTCATCGGCGCCCACGTCAACCACGCGCTGCGGCCTTACCACGCCAAGATCGGGCCGGACCCAGCCTCGATCAACACGGCCATGATGGGCGGGATCCTGGCCAACAACTCGAGCGGGATGTGCTGCGGCGTGACCCAGAACGCCTACCACACCCTTGACTCGCTGACCTTCGTGCTGCCCTCCGGCACGGTGATCGACACCGCTGACCCGCGCGCCGACCAGATCTTCCGCGAGCGGGAGCCTCGGCTGGCCCAGGGCCTTTTGGAGCTCAAGCGCCAGATCGAGTCCAATCCGCCGCTATGCGAGAGAATCCGGTCCAAGTACCGGATGAAGAACACCACCGGCTACTCGCTCAATGCCCTCATAGACTTCGCAAGACCGGTGGAGATCTTGCGGCACCTGCTGATCGGATCTGAGGGAACGCTGGCCTTCATCGCCGAGGCCGTGCTTCATACGGTGTCAGATCTGTCGGTCAAATACACCGGGCTGCTGCTGTTCCCGAACCTCCATGCGGCCTGCGCGGCGATCGTCCCCCTGCGCGACGCGGGGGCCAAGGCGCTCGAAGTGATGGACCGCGCCGCATTGCGTTCGGTGGAGGACCAGCCGGGGATCCCACCCTCTATCAGGATATTGCCAGAGGGAGCGGCGGGCCTCCTCGCCGAGTTCCAGTGTCCGGATGAGGCGGAGCGGCCCGCCCTGGAGGCCCAGGCCCGCGAGGCTGTAGAAGGTCTACAGTTGATCGAGCCGGCGCGCTTCACCCACGACCCCGCTGGGCAGGCCCTTCTGTGGAAGATCCGGCAGGGGATGTTCCCCTCGGTAGGCGCAGTTCGGAAGAGCGGCACCACGGTGATCATCGAAGACGTGGCCTTCCCGATCGAGCGGCTGGCCGACGCAGCGGTAGACCTGACTGGGCTGTTCCGGAAGCATGGCTACGAGAACGCGATCATCTTCGGCCATGCCAAGGACGGCAACCTGCACTTCGTGATCACCCAGTCGTTTAATGATCAGGCCTCGATCGACCAGTATGCCGGTTTCATGGACGACGTCGTGCGCCTCGTGGTGGAGCGCTACGACGGCGCGCTCAAGGCCGAGCACGGCACCGGTCGCAACATGGCGCCTTTCATCGAGACCGAATGGGGCACCGAAGGGTACGCCATCATGAAGCGCCTCAAGGAGCTGGCGGACCCCGAGGGCCTGCTCAATCCGGGCGTGATCATCAATCCTGATCCGAAGGCACACCTGGCTGACCTCAAGCGGATGCCGGTGGTGGAGGACGAGGTTGACAAGTGCATCGAGTGCGGCTTCTGCGAGCCGAAGTGCCCTAGCCGCGACCTGACCTTGACCCCCCGCCAGCGGATCGTCGTGCGACGAGAGATGGCGCGGCTCCAAGAGAGCAGCAGGGACCGACAGATGCTGGCCGCACTGGAGACCGAGTTTCCTTACATGGCTCTCGACACCTGCGCGGTGGACGGCCTCTGCGCCACCACTTGCCCGGTGGGGATCGACACCGGCCAGTTGACCAAGCGCTTCCGCCGGCTCCGCCACTCGCCCGCGACCCATCGCCTCGCGGAACGCGCGGCGGAGAACTTCGCCCTTCTAGAGTCGACGGCGCGTTTCGGGCTGCAGATCGGCCACCTTGTTCAGTCGCTGTTTGGGGTCGGGGCGATGACCGGGATCACCCGCGCAATGCGGTCGGTTTTGGGCCACTCGCTTCCGCTGTGGAGTCGCGAAATGCCGCGACCGGCCCGTGGGCGGCGCCCGGCTACCGAGCGGGCGGGCGCCCGGGCGATCTATTTTCCGAGTTGTATCTCGCGTGTGATGGGGCACCTTGCTGGGGAGCCCGACGAACTCACACTGATGGAGGCTTTCGTCACCGTGGCCCGCCGGGCCGACGTCCCGGTCTTCATCCCTGAAAATGTCGCGGGAACCTGCTGCGGCGTGCCGTTTTCGTCCAAGGGGTACGACCAGGGACACCAGGTGACCTTAAACCGCGCCATCGAGCGGTTCTGGGAATGGTCGGACTACGGGCGGCTGCCGATCGTCATCGACACCAGTCCATGCGCCTACAGTCTCACAACCTGCCGGCCCTATCTCACGCCGGAGAACCAGCAGAAATTCGACAAACTGCAAATCTTTGACAGCGTGGCATTCGCCCACGATCAGATTCTGCCTCGGCTGACCGTGAGAAAGAGGGTCCGATCGGTAGCGCTGCACCCGGTCTGCTCCGTGGTCAAGATGAACCTCTCGCCGAAGCTCGAGGGGATCGCCCGGGCCTGCAGCGATGAGGTCACGATTCCGCTGCACGCCGGCTGCTGCGGATTCGCCGGCGACCGGGGGTTCCTGTTCCCCGAGCTGACCGAGTCGGCCACACGGCGCGAGGCCGCCGAGCTTAACGGGGCCCGGCATGATGGCTATTTCTCCAGCAGCCGGACTTGCGAAATCGGCATGACTCGTGCGACCGGCAAGGTCTACCGATCTTACATCTACCTGCTCGAGGAAGCGACTCGGCACTGAGCCGTCGTGCGCCAGGAAAGCTCTCTGATGCAACGACGATGGAGGAAGGTTCATGAATATCGCGAGTATCTTAGCGAAAAAGGGGCCGAAGGTCTTCACGATCCGCTCCGAGCAACCGATCCGGCAGGCCATCACCCTGCTCGCCGAACACAATATCGGCGCGCTCGTCGTCGTAGACGAGGCTGGCAAGCCCGGAGGGATTATCTCCGAGCGCGATATTGTGCGCGAAGCAGCCAGAGATGAGCGGGTGTTTTCCAAAG
>JACQEV010000075.1 GCA_016200385.1 Candidatus Methylomirabilota bacterium | reverse complement strand
GTCATGGAATCGGCCCTGTCAAGCTTTGGCCGGCTGGATGCTGACGCTTGCGCGATAGCCAAGGCGAGCCAGCATTCCCACGGCGTCCTCCCACGTGAGGCCAAAGGCTGTCACATCCGCAAGGCCAAGCCTAGCGACCACATCGCGAATGACCTCGAGGTCAGCCTCGTCGAACTCGCCTTCGTTGAAGGCAATATGGGCCCAGGACACGATCTCGGCCAGCGTCTTTTTCCCCTCAAGGTAGGCTGCAAGCTGGTCAGCCACTGTATCCCGCGTAATGCGCATCGTCCTATCCCCCTACTCGCTCATGGCCGGCATCTACGGAGTATATGACTTGATTGACCGCCATGCCTCACACATCCTTTGGTTCCCGTGCCGGGAGCCTCCGGTACTGCCGCACATGCATGGCCTTCCACCGGAGCATTGGCTGCGCCCTGATGCGATCCTGGATCTCCGGGTCGTCAGTCAACAGGCTGGGCACAATCTCACCCGCGTCCAGAATGCGATCCAAGAACGCGCGCTCGCGACGCCCCCACTTGAGGAGCCATATGGCAAGGTTTTTGCACACCAGATTCAGGTGTTCCGATAGCCCATCAGGATCTCCGCCGAATGGACGCGCTTCCACGCGAAGAAGCGGGAAGAGCCCCTCCCGCACCCCCTTGGCTGTGACTGCCACGCCTCTCGAGTCCTTCATCCGCAGGTCCTGTCGCACACTGGCCGCCTGAACCACAAAGGACGTCCGCAGTCTCGGGCCCTGCAAGAGGTGAGGTACCTTTTCGAGAAGTTGCCACGCGTCAAATGCGTCACGTGGTGCAGCACGAGTGAGCAGGGCGGCGAACTTTCCAGCCGCCAATTCCTCGACCGTGAGCAGAGGCACTACGCCAGATGAGACCCCGGGTGGAAAGGAAGGCGCCCGATGATCAACGTCAAAGAGAGGAACCCGCTGAACGAAGTTGACGTCCACTTCCAACGATCCAGGACCTCCGACCCCTCCAGCGTAGCGCAGGCGGTATTTGCCCCCTGCATGTTCCCCAGGCGCCCGACGGACCTGACAGCCCTCGCGCTCGCAACAGGCAATGATGGCTCGCTCAAAGGCTGGCCGAGCCCCGCGCATCGCCTCGAGCTCGCGGCTGCCGATGTAATTGATGTCTATGTCTATGGAAAGTCGGGGAACTTCCAGGTAAAAGAGGTTGATAGCCGTGCCTCCCTTGAGGACCCAGGCGTTCTTCAGATCGGGATGGCCGCGAAGGCGTTCAATAATCGCCGACAGATAGAGGACCTTCTCGACCACCTCCTCACGAAATCCAGTCTCCCTCGCAATACGCCGAACTTTTGCCGCCCCGATCAAGCCGCTGCCTCCCATTCGCGGGCCAGAATGGGGATCGGGACGATTAGGTTCCAGCCTGGCGCCATCTCCCCACCTAGTTGTCGATCGAGGTAGTGCGCTTGCTGCGGCCGCAAGCGGCGAAGGCGGGTCAAGACCCTCTCAGGCACACGCAGGGTGTCCCGGCGCTTCTCCAGGAAGAACCCGACCTTGGCTGCGAGGGTAGCCTCTCCCCGAAGGCGGACGTAGCTGAGGATGGGATCGAGATCCAAGAGAGGAATACCGGCGAGCGATCGCCATGTCTCTTCGAGGCCACCGGCTAGATCAGGGCGATCAAGCACGTCTACCAGGGTCCGCTCCAACGTTGCCACCCGGCAAGGCAGCCCCCGGCGTTCGACCTCGGTGCAGAGGACAAAGCTCTTTTTCCTTCGCCGGAGTGCCGCCGGTGGCACAACCGGGACGAAGCGGCGGCCACGGAACGTGAGGGGCTTTACTTTGGTCTCCGTTAGGAAAAAGAGGCTCTCGAACAGGCTCTGCGCGTGGCCATGCGCTTCGAGTGCGGAGTGATACGCAAGGACGGAGTCGGGCGCCAGGCGACTGGCGATGAGCAGATAATCCAGCGGGGTCTTTTGCGCTGTCTCCCCTGGCCCTGAAACGAAATACACGCCCCGCTTGACCCGACCGATCCGGCCCGCCGCGAGATACCGCGTCAGGTGGGAGTCGGCAGTCTGGGTCGAGACAGCCCCCCGGCTGGCCAGAAACTGCGCGAATTCCTCGCGAGAAAAAACCGGATGCAAAGCGAAGAAATCAAGGACTGTCACTTGTTCATCACCTCCACAACTGGCAAGACTTTACCAGTTACGGAGATCATTGTCAAGTACCCTCGAAGAGGTAGGCAGGTTTGAGGGAGCAAAACGTTAGCCTTCCTGGCGCAAAGCGAAAAGTCCCCGATGCCGGAGCAGGTCAAGCTGGCGCTGGAGGCGATCGGCTTGCAGGAGCGGAGGGCGATAGAGCGATTCTACGCTGCCGTCAGGAAGGCCACCCCTCACGTCCGGGTCTTAGCAGAACGCTATGGGGGAGACGTGGCCTTCAGCTTTGACTCAAACGGACGGTCGGTCTGGGTGATGGCGCTGTTCGGGAAGGGCGCTCCTCCGGCAGTCAAAACAGTCTCAGACCGAGAGGTGCCGTGGACCCCCCTGGATGATGAGCAGGACGGAGACGAGGAGAAAGAGGATACGGAGTGAACCTCTTTCCACATACCACTCTTCGGCCACATGTAGATCGCGCTCTGCCCGAGCCAAGGCACCTTGCTGTAGCCGGGGACAGAGTGCCTTTCGACGGCGATCGCGGGTAGTGTCCTGATTTGGCCAGGCTCCAGGTTTCCTGAGTAAATCTTCAACGGTGAGCAGATGGCTATGCCATCCGAACTGTCCAGGAATTGTTGGGCCACAAGGGTGAGGGCGCGGCGATGATTGGCACTTACCTCTTCAATCATCGTGGGACAGAGGTCCGGCGCCTGGCCGACGCATTGACCGTGGCGCCCGGTCCGTCGCAGCCAGCATGGGATGATGCTGATCACTGTTTGCCAGCAACGACGCGATTGCCGACTGCCTCGAGCGCGGCGGCAAGACATGCGAGACGCAGCACGCCGTCTGCTCCCGCTAGCGAGACGCCGGCGCGATACCTGAAAACTTGCTTTCAGCCTCGTGTCCTGAGTCAGAAATCCGTTGACGAATTCTGCGCACGATCTCACCCATTTCATGTCCCTCTCCCGCACTGGGGAGAGAGGAATAGAGTGGGTTGTGTATGATTGCGCCGGCCGAATCGTAGGGGCGCTGCTTGCTGCGCCCTTCGTCAGGCGATGGCCGGGATTGGGCAGGGCAAGCCCTGCTCGCGGGTCCTGGTGGGCGAACGGGCATCCAGGAAAGCCAATCGCCATGAGGGTTTCACGGCTTGTGGCATGGCGCCTGGACCACGTCTTCACGCCTTGACAGAGGGATGAAAAAAAGTTATCCTAACGATAGAGTCGGGGGGCAGGGAGCGCCTCGCTGATGCGCTGCGGCTGTTTCCTGCCGACGAGGTTTCTTCCTATCAACGGTTTTGGCGTCCTTACATAAGCGTCCTCACCCTGCCGCCCAACGCCGGGGTGCGTAAGGCGCCGAACCTCAGGACAGGGTCGATGAATCCCATGTCAACAGCCCCGCGTGAGGATCACGCTGCTCCGCATCACCAGCTTGAGGAACTCGAGACCGTCACGATCCGCTTTGCGGGAGATTCGGGCGACGGCATGCAGCTCACGGGGACGCAGTTCACCGCGACCTCGGCCATCATCGGCAACGACATCTCGACGCTGCCTGATTTCCCGGCGGAGATTCGCGCTCCCCTTGGCAGTCTTCCGGGCGTCTCCGGCTATCAGCTCAACTTCAGCAGCCACGACATCCGCACCCCCGGCGATGAGCCCGACGTGCTGGTGGCGATGAACCCGGCGGCGCTCAAGGTCAACATCAAGGATCTCGTCCCAGGCGGGATTCTGGTGGTCAACACCGACGCCTTCGTCGAGGCGAACCTCAAGAAAGCCGGGTACGAAAAAAACCCGCTCAACCCGCTCGAAGACGACTCGCTCTCGGGCTACCGTGTCTTCACGCTGCCGATTACGAAGCTCACCCTGGGCGCGCTCGACGAAGTCAAGCTTCCGCACAAACAGTTGGAGCGCTGCAAGAATTTCTACGCCTTGGGGCTGATGTACTGGCTCTTCGACCGCCCCCTGCAGCCTACGCTTGACTGGATCGACGACAAGTTCGCCAAGATGCCGGAGGTCGGACGGGCGAACAAGCTGGCGGTACAGGCCGGGTACAATTACGCCGACACGACCGAGATCTTTACGAGCCACTATCACGTCGGGAAGGCCAAGATCAAACCCGGCAAGTACCGCAACATCATGGGCAACGAGGCGACGGCGCTCGGCTTCGTGACGGCCTCGCAGCTTTCGGGCCTACCCCTCTTCTACGGCAGCTACCCGATCACTCCCGCGTCCGACATCCTGCACGAGCTGTCGAGGCACAAGAACTTCGGCGTCAAGACGTTTCAGGCCGAGGATGAGATCGCGGCGATCGGCGCCGCGATCGGCGCGGCGTTCGCGGGCAGCCTCGGCCTCACCGGCACAAGCGGCCCGGGCCTGGCATTGAAGTCGGAATTTATCGGACTGGCGGTGATGACGGAGCTTCCGATCGTGATCGTGAACGTGCAGCGTGGCGGCCCATCCACCGGCCTTCCGACGAAGAACGAGCAGGCCGATCTGCTGCAGGCGATGTTCGGTCGCAACGGCGAATGCCCGGTCGCCATCGTGGCCCCGGCGACCCCTGCCGAGTGCTTCCATATGGCGATTGAGGCGTCCCGCATCGCCCTCACCTACATGGCGCCGGTGCTCTACCTCTCGGATGGGTACCTCGGCAACGGCTCGGAGCCATGGGAGATTCCATCGGTGGAGAGTCTGCCCAAGATCGAGGTGAAGTTCCGCACCGATCCGAGGGGGTTTTTCCCCTACCTGCGCGACGAGCAGACGCTGGCCCGACCGTGGGCCATCCCTGGCACGCCGGGACTCGAACACCGGATCGGTGGACTGGAGAAGGCGCACATCACGGGCAACGTAAACTACGATCCGGAGAACCACGACTTCATGGTGCGGCTGCGGGCGGAGAAAATCGAGCGGATTGCTCAGGAGATCCCACCGGTTGAGGTCTTCGGGCAGCCCGAGGGCAAGGTGCTCGTCCTTGGGTGGGGCTCGACGTATGGCGCGATCACGACGGCTGTCGAGCATCTGCAATCGAAGGGGGCTTCGGTCTCGAGCGCGCACCTGCGCTACCTGAATCCGTTCCCGAGGGACCTGGGCGAGGTGCTGAGCCGCTTCGAGACGGTGCTCGTCCCGGAGCTTAACCTCGGTCAGCTTGCGCTGCTCGTCCGCGCGAAATATCTGGTTGATGCGATCAGCTT
>JACQEV010000074.1 GCA_016200385.1 Candidatus Methylomirabilota bacterium | reverse complement strand
GTCGAGCTGTAGGAGTTCAGGGTTCAGAGTTCAGCATTCATAGCAAAAAGAAAGACCCCTGCACCTTCCCCGTGTCCATTGGAGCTCTGAACTCTGAACTATGAGCTACTGACTCGTAACTCTGAACTATGAACTACGAACCGTCTTCATGGGGCCTCTACGTTGTCACCGACCGCTCCCAGACACAAGGCCGGCCCCTCGAGGCGGTGGTCGATGCCGCGCTTGAGGGGGGAGCGAAAGCTATCCAGCTTCGTGAGAAGGATCTCTCCGCGCAAGCCCTCTATGAACTCGCCCAACGGCTCCTCCCCATTGTGCGCAGCCGAGGTGCTGCCTTCCTCATCAATGACCGGATTGATCTCGCTATGGCCCTTCCGCTTGACGGGGTTCATCTCGCCCGAACCAGCCTTCCGCCGGCCGAGGCGCGGCGCTTGCTTGGGGCGAGCCGGCTGATCGGCATCTCCTGTCACACCGTCGAAGAGGCGATGGAGGCGCACGAAGGGGCCGACTTCATCGTGTTGGGTCCATTGTTCCCTACTCCATCGAAGGCGGCCTATGGACCTCCCGTTGGTCTTGAGCGACTCCGGGAGGTCAGAAGGCGGATCGAGCTGCCGATCCTGGGAATTGGAGGAGTCACCGCAACGAATGCCGCCGAGGTGATCGCGGCGGGCGCCGATGGCGTGGCCTCCATTTCTGCCGTGATGTCGGCTGTCGATCCGGCCGCCGCCGTTCGGGGCCTGCTTCAGGTCGTCCACGCCGCCTCCGCCCATGTGGATCGTGATTGACGGCTATAACGTCATCCGCCGTTCTCCCCGGCTCGCGCCGCTCGATCGTCGGGACCTGGAGGAGGGGCGGGACGCCCTCCTGGCGGCGCTGAGCGCCTACCGACGCGTGAAGGGCCACCGGATCACCGTTGTTTTCGACGGCTGGGAACGAGGTGGGACCAGCGAGAAAGCAGCAATGATCACCGGCGTCCGGGTCGTCTTCTCGCGCCGTGGGGAACGGGCGGATCAGGCCATCTTGCGGCTGGTGGAGAAGACGCCTGCAGGATCGGTCGTGGTCACCTCGGACCGCGCCTTGGGGAATGAAGCCGAGCGGAAAGGCGCGGTGGTCCTCTCGGCCGAGGAGTTTGAAGAGCCCTTAAACCGCGCCCTCCGTGAAGAGGATGACGGTGGTTCTCAGGAAGACGACGAGCCGACCTCCGAAGCCCTGGGACCTCGGAAGATGAAGGGCAACGCCCGACGCCCCCCGAAGCGAGCCAGACGGCGGATTACCACCCTAGGGCGGCTCTAACTACTAGAGGTTCCAAGTTCCACGTTCTAAACCTGGAACACGGAACCTGGAACACTTTACAAAAACAAAGAGGGGGAAAACATCCCCCTCTTCATGGTATTCCGTGAGTGCCTGCTGAAGGGCTGCTAGATCAGAGTCCTGATGATCCCCTTTCCTATTTTACGGCATCCTTCAAAGCCTTGCCCGCCTTGAACCGTGGCACCCTGGCCGCCTTGATCTTGATGACCTCGCCGGTCTGAGGATTGCGTCCGTTCCGGGCAGCCCGCCTGGCCACACCGAACGTCCCGAAGCCGACCAGGGTTACCTTCTTTCCCTTCTTCAAGGAGTCCCGAACCCCAGCGACGAAACTGTGCAGGGCCGTCTCGGCAGCCTTCTTGGTGATGTGAGAGTCCCTGGAAATCTTGTCCACCAACTCCGCCTTTGTCATGCCCCCCTCCTTTGAGATTATGAGCTGATAACCCCACCCGACCGCCACCGATTCTCCCAGGCTCATATCAGACTTACCCTTGACCTGTCAAGCGAAAAAGGGCGCGAGAAGCCGGTATAGGCTCGATTCGCCTCATGGCAGGTCAGCCTCGCCTGAGAGCGATCCCACTGCTTGGGAGTATTCTCGCCCGGCGGCCCTGACCGCAGACGTCACAACCCAAGATCCGTCACCGTCGGCGTCGGGCCGGAGTAGTCGTAGAAGCCCCGCCCAGACTTCCGCCCATGATAGCCGGCCACAACCATCTTTCGGAGAAGCGGTGGCGGCGCGTAGCGCAGCTCTCGATACTCCTCGAACATGACGTTGGCGATGAAGTAGGTGGTGTCGAGGCCCACGAAGTCGGCCAACGTGAAAGGCCCCATCGGGTGATTACAGCCGAGTGTCATCGCCTTGTCGATGTCCTCCACCGTGCCAACGCCCGCCTCCAAAGCCCTTATGGCGTCGAGGAGGTAGGGAAGAAGGAGGCGATTCACGATGAACCCACAATTGTCCTTGGTGGTAACCGGCTCCTTCCCGAGCGACTTGGCGAAGTCGAACAGGGTCCGATAGGTCTCCTCGCTGGTCCGGATGCTTCGGATCACCTCCACCAGCTTCATCACCGGAACGGGATTGAAGAAGTGCAGGCCCGCGAACCGGTCGGCACGGCCGGTCACGGAGGCCATTGCAATGATGCTGATGGATGAGGTGTTGCTGACAAAGATGGTCGCCGGCGGGCAAAGGCCGTCGAGGGCGCGGTACAGCTCCTGTTTCAAGGCAAGGTCCTCGACGATCGCCTCGATGATCAGGTCAATCCCTTTCAGGTCTTCGAGGTTCAGGGTCCACCTGATCCGCCCGAGAAGCTTGGCCTTCTCCTCGACGGTCATCCGTCCCTTCTCGACTGCTCGCTGCAGTTGCCCCTCGACCGCCTTCAATCCTTTGTCCAGGAAGCGCTGCTCCACCTCCCTCACGACGACAGAGTACCCTGCCTGCGCGACCACCTGCGCGATCCCCGATCCCATGAGGCCAGCCCCGACCACTCCGACAGTTTTGATGTTGGCCATGCTCTCTCCCCATTCGAATAAGCGGCCCGCATCCTTCGCCGCCTTAGATCGAGAGGGGCTCCCAAGCGGAGCCCCTCTCGCCAGCACAGCTTACTAGAAACTACAACGCCTACTTCTTCTCAAGCTCCGCGAGAGCCGCTTTCAGCTTGTCTACCGACTCGGCGTGTTTTCCGTCATTGTGGAGCGCATTGCCCTCCTCGCAAGCCTTCTTGACCTTATCTTTCGTGGCCGCATCAGCATTCGACGTCTTGAGCGCCTCCTGGCACTGTTTGTAGAGCTTCGGACACGTCTTTGCCCAGGCGGCTGGAGCCCCGAGGCTCCATGTCACGGCGACTGCAAGCGCGATCATGACTGCAAGCTTTCGCATCCAATCACCTCCTCTCTCTGTTAGGATGATATCCCCACCTTGCGGCGGCGCCACTCTTTGAGCCGTCGCCCGATCTCGGCCTCAAGGCCACGATCAGTGGGGTGGTAGTACGTCCGGCCCTTCAATGCTTCGGGCAAGTAGTCCTGGTCAGCCAATGCATCCGGGAGATCGTGCGGGTATTGGTAGTCAGCACCGTACCCGAACTCCTTCATCAAGGAGGTGGGGGCGTTGCGCAGGTGTAGCGGCACCCCTTCAAGCGGCGCCTCCTCCACATCCCGCTGCGCCTCGCCGAATGCCCGGTAGACAGCGTTCGACTTGGGTGCGGTAGCCAGATAGACGGTGGCCTGGGCCAGCGCCAGCTCGCCCTCCGGGGAGCCGAGAAAGTGGTATGCCTCCTTGGCGGCCAGAGCCACTTGGAGCGCCTGCGGATCGGCGTTGCCGACATCTTCCGACGCAAAGCGGACCAGGCGTCGGGCAAGATACAGCGGATCTTCTCCGGAGGCCAGCATCCGCGCGAGCCAGTACAGCGACGCGTCGGGGTTGCTTCCACGCAGGCTCTTGTGCAGAGCCGAAATCAGGTTGTAGTGCTCCTCCCCGGCCTTGTCGTAGAGCAGCGCCCGCCGCTGCCCCGCCTCCTGGGCCAGCGTCAGGGTCAGCCTCCGGCTCCCTTCAGGCTGCCGATCAACCATCTGGGCCGCCAGCTCCAACGTATTCAGCGCAACACGGGCGTCTCCCGAGCTAAGCCTGGCGATGAAGCGAAGCGCCTCGGCGTCGGCCTCGATGGCCAGGCGACCAACCCCCCGCTCCTGATCGTCGAGCGCGTGCCGCAGGACCAGCATCAGCTCTTCCTCTGCCAGAGCCTCAAGCGTCAGGACCCTCGCTCGGGACAGGAGAGGGGCGATGACTTCAAACGATGGGTTCTCGGTTGTGGCGCCGATCAGCACGACC
>JACQEV010000032.1 GCA_016200385.1 Candidatus Methylomirabilota bacterium | reverse complement strand
GTATACCAGGCCAGGTCGCCTCCGGCCGGCCCGATTTGAACAGCCGCCAAACCTGCCGCAATCGCCGTGGAGTCGGCGTATGGCTTTAACCTCACTTCCCCCTTCAGCCCCCAGGGCTTCACGATCCTGCCCAGCAGAAGATGAGGCGACGGCATCCCCTATTCCAGGATCTCCAGGACTGCCCGACGCTTCGACTTGGCGGCGATGGCATGCAGTACCGTACGCATCGCCTTGGCCGTCCTTCCCTGCTTTCCGATCACCCTCCCGACATCAGAGGAGGCGACTCGAAGGCGGAGGACCAACGCCTTATCCTCCTCCGCTGCGTCAACGGTCACCTGGTCCGGACTGTCCACCAGCGCCCTGGCCATCTGCTCCACCAGCTCCTTCAGCGCGCACGTCTCGTCCACGGGATCCTGACTAGGAACCGACGGACCGCCTTCCATCTTCCCTCCCTCCCCGGGTGCCTCGGCCTCGAACGAAAGACTATCAACCCTTCCCGCCGGTTTTCAGCTCGGCGAATTGCCGCATGACACCGGCCCGCCGCAGAAGCTGCCGTACGCTGTCGGTCGGCTGAGCCCCCCGCTGCAACCAATGCAGTGCGCGCTCAGCCTTCACCTGAAGCACAGGCTGATCCCCGTGAGGATCATAGGTGCCCAGGTTCTCCAGCACCTTGCCTCCCCCCGCGACCTGCGACTCTCCGACGATGAGACGATAGAAGGGGTGTTGTTTCGCCCCCATCCTCAACAGTTTGATCTTGACGGCCATCTCCATATCCTCTTATCTGTCCGGGGTCACACCCCGACGAAAGGCCGAAGGTGTCTTGCCACGTTGCCCGCAGCACCGCGCGGAACCATCTGTCTCATCAGTTTCTGGGCCTGGGAGAACTGTTTGAGGAGGCGATTCACGTCTGCCACAGACGTCCCGCTCCCGGCAGCGATCCGCCGACGGCGGCTCCCATTGATGAGATCCGGAGATTCCCGCTCCTTGCGGGTCATCGAGTTCATGATCGCCTCAGCCTGCTTGAACTCCCGCTCCGCCCCATGAGGATCAGCAAGCCCCTTCTGTTGGGACAGTCCCGGGATCATCTCCATCACCTGCTCGAGTGGCCCGAGATCTTTCAGTTGTCCGAGCTGTAAGCGGAAATCTTCCAGCGTGAAGCGCTCGGTCCGAATTTTCTCCGCGAGTTCCTCGGCTCGCTGCCTATCGACAGTCGCTTGCGCCTTCTCGACCAAGGTCAGGATATCGCCCATCCCCAGGATCCGGGACGCCAGTCGTTCAGGGTGAAACGGTTCGAGGGCCTCCGGTTTTTCCCCCACACCGATGAACTTGATCGGCTTCCCCGTCACCGACCGGATCGAGAGGGCCGCGCCGCCCCGGGCGTCCCCGTCCAGCTTGGTCAGGATAAATCCCGTCAGGCCGAGATCCGCATCGAACCGGAGGGCAGAATTCACCGCGTCCTGGCCGGTCATGGCGTCGGCCACCATCACGATCTCGGCAGGACGCGTGGCCCCTTTGATGACCACAAGCTCCTGCATCAATGGCTCATCGATATGGAGTCGCCCGGAGGTGTCAAGAATCACCGGGCTATATCCGGCCTGCCTTGAGAGGGTCAACGCCTCCTGACACACCTGCAGCGCGGAACCGGCCCCCGCAAACACCGGCACCCCGAGGGAGCGCCCCAGGATCTGAAGCTGTTCCTTAGCGGCTGGCCTGGTCGTGTCCGCGGCCACCAGGAGCGGCGACCGCCCCTCGGACACGAGCATCCGAGCGAGCTTTGCCGCAGTGGTGGTCTTGCCCGATCCATGAAGACCGACCAGCATGAAAACCGTCGGGGGATCCGGCGCATAGGCGAGAGGGGCGCGTGTCCTGCCCAACTCCTCCACCAGCTCTTCGTACACCACCTTGACGACCTGCTGGCCAGGGCTTAAACTCTCCAACACCTCGCGGCCAACTGCCCGTGCACGAACCCGCTCGATGAAGCCCTTCACGACCTTAAAATTCACATCGGCTTCTAGGAGGGCAAGTCGGACCTCTCGGAGCGCCTCAGCGATGTTCTCCTCGGTGAGCCGTCCGTGGCCACGAAGCCTTTTAAAGACAAGATTTAACCGTTCCGTGAGCCCTTCAAACATCTCGCTCATCCCCTAGCGTGAACGATCAAAATAGCCTCTTTTTCCTCCCCTTGTCAAGGTCAAACTGCACTTCTGTTGGCCATCCAGAGGCCCTCCTTCTTCATTCGCCCACTGCGCGACGCTACCCAAGAGGAAAGCTTTGCAGGACGGAGTAGCGAGCACCTGCAGGATGCAAATCGCTCTTCATCAACTCGATCCGATCTACCACCATCTCGCCCAGCGCTTCGGCCGCCATCGAGGTCAGTGCAACGGCCAGTTGTTCCCTACGCGCGGGCCCCCTTACCCGACCCAGCGTCAGATGCGCGGTGAATGGTCGCTCCTCCCGTGCAAATCCTACCAACTCCAACCCCGCTTCTACCCTCGCCTGCAGGGCCGCCAGCGCTTCCGCGCCTCGAGACACACCAACCCACACCACGCGGGCAGCGCGCGGCTGCGGAAAGGCGCCGAGGCCTCCAAGCGCAAAACGAAACGACCCGTACCCCTGCGTGGCCGCACCGACCGCTTCGACAATGAGATCACAACGGGATTCCTCCACGTGTCCTAGGAACTTAAGCGTGAGGTGAAGGTTCTCGGGTTTCACCCACCCGACATCGGCGCGGGTCGCCTTGAGCCGTTCCTGCACCAGCGCGAGAGCTTCTTTCAGCTCCGAATCGAGATTGACGGCGACAAAGGCTCGAACAGTGGGCGGAAGTGGACGATCAGGCCTGAGTGTCATCTCACCGCGACAGCAGATGCCGGCGGAGCATGTCGAGGGCCACCTGTGACGCGAGGAGCTTATTGGTATCCCGATCGCCAAGAAACCGGAACTCCCGACAGTGTACCCCCTCTTTGGAAGCCATGGCGATGTAGATCAAGCCGACCGGCTTCTCGGCGGTGCCCCCGTCCGGACCGGCGATGCCGGTGATACCAAGGGCCAGATCCGTTCCGGCGGCCTCCCTCACGCCCGAAGCCATCGCAAGGGCAACGGGCCGGCTGACTGCTCCATACTGTGAAATCAGCTCGTGCGGCACCCCAACCAAGCGCTCCTTGGCCTGGTTGCTGTAGACCACCTCGCCACAGATAAAGTAGGCGGAGCTCCCTGGGAGGTTGGTCAGACGGTGAGAGATCAATCCCCCGGTGCACGACTCGGCAACGGCAACAGTCTGTTTTTCCTTCAGGAGAAGCCGCCCCAACACCTCTTCGAGTCGCTCTTCATCCCGACCGAAGATCAGGTCGCCGAGGCGCTCGCGAAGCCTGGCCTCCAAATCGTCGAGGAATCGTTGGCCCTCCGCCTCCGACTCAGTTTTTACCGTCAGCCTGATGTGGATCTCCCCTGCGTGAGCGAGCAGGGCGATGGTCGGGTTTTGTGCGGAGCGGGCAAGATCACCGACCGCCTCGTCGAGCTTCGATTCGGTGATCCCGCACGTCTTCAGAATGCGCGAGCGAATCCGCGCCCTGACACCGAGACCCTCACGAAGACGCGGGATGACCTGCTCCCTGAGCATCGGCCGCATCTCCGAGGGTACCCCCGGCATGGCCACCACCACCTTCCCATCCCCCAGGCGGATGAAGAGGCCAGGCGCGGTGCCTCGAGGGTTTGCCAGCACGATCGCACCATCCGGGATCAGGGCCTGTCGCTCGTTGTTGCTGGACATGGTCAGTCCCCGCTCGGCGAATCGGCGACGGATAGACTCCAACACGACCTGATCGAGGATCAGGGGCCGCCCCACGACGCGTGCGATGACCCGGCAGGTCACATCGTCCTCGGTAGGACCGAGACTTCCCGTGCAGACCACAATCTCCGACCGCGCCAGGGCCAAGCGAAGCGCCTTCGCGATACGGTCCTCGTTGTCCCCAACGGTCGTCTTCCAGTACACATCGATCCCCGCTTCGGCAAGCTGTTCGCCGATGTAGGCAGAGTTGGTGTCGATATTGTGGCCGAGTAACAGCTCCGTCCCGATGGTGAGGATCTCGGCAACGATGGCCTTCTCCAACGGACGCGCTCCCTATCCGATCAGTTCCGGCAGCCACGATCGGAGTAGCCCGACCGAAAGATTCGCATAGACCCCGGCCACCAGATCATCCAGCATGATACCCCATCCGCCGGAAAGATTCTGTGCCCGGTCGGCCGGAAACGGCTTCCAGATGTCGAACAAGCGGAAGAGGGCAAAGGCGCAGAGAAGCGGTGCCGGCCGTGGCGGAATCGCTAGCAGCGCCACCCAGCAGCCGACGATCTCATCGATAACCACCATGGGGGGATCCTTGGCCGAAAGGGCAAGCGCTGCCCGGTGTGCCGCATAAGTCCCTACGGCGAATAGCAGCGCAACAACCGAGAGGTGGAACGTCCATGGTAGGTACCGGAAGGGAAGGAAAACGAGAAGTGCGCCCAGGCTCCCCATCGTGCCCGGTGCGTAAGGGATCCGGCCAAGATTGAAGCCGGTAGCGAGCAGCAGACACAACCGGGGGAATGACGACCACCCCCGAGAGCTCGGAGGGTTCACCATCCGCGGCAGGTCCGACCTCTCAGGCGACGGAGGTTTGGTTACCGCCCGCCGCCTTCGAGCGATAGAGCGCCTGATCCGCCGCGCGGAACAGATCTTCGACTTGGTGCGTGTTGGGACCGAGGCAGGCGACGCCGAGGCTTACGGTGACGATATCGCCTCCCATCGGCTCCTGCAGAT
>JACQEV010000064.1 GCA_016200385.1 Candidatus Methylomirabilota bacterium | reverse complement strand
TGTGCAGCCAGCGCTGCCCATCCCGCTCCCGAACCACTTGCGCGGTCCCCTCGGGGTCGCCGAAGTACCCATCCATGAGGCTGGGTCCGGCGATGATGACCTCCCCGCGCCGCCCAGCGGGGAGCGGGTTTCCCTCGGCGTCGAGGATTCGGATTTCAAAGCCCTTCAGCGGCCGCCCAACTGATACCCACTCCTCCCCGCGCTGACGGAAAACCCGGTAAGGGGCCTCGAGGTCTGGAAACGAAACGGCCAGCGCCATCTCGGCCAGCCCATAGACCGGAGACAGCGCCTCTTTGCGGAGCCCGAACGGGCCGAACTCGCGCTGGAACGCCTCCATCGCCTGCACGGTGACCGGCTCAGCGCCATTCATCATGATCCGGAGGCAGGAGAGATCAAGGCGCTCCGCATCGCCGTAGGTCGGGTGGTGCTCGAACCGCCTGGGGGAAATCCGGCACATCCGTGCCAGCCGGGCAATTGCCGAGTTGTTGCCGACCGAGATCGTCGCCCTGAACTGATGGATCGCCCACATCCAACGGACTGGATCGCGGGTGAAGTCTGTCGGCGACATCAGGTAGGTTGGTATGCCGAGGGCAAGAGTTCCCAGTGCGGTCCCGATCAGCCCCATGTCATGGTAAAGCGGCAGCCAGGAGACGACCTTGTCATCGCGTCTCGGTTGGACGGCTTCTCCGAAGACTCGGATGTTGGCCAGGATCGCCCGATGGCTCAACATCACTCCCTTCTGGAGCCCCGTTGACCCGGAGGTGAATTGGAGGAGTGCGGTCGCCGATCCGTCGAGGCTGGGCGCCCGGAATCGGGCGGTTCCTTGCAGGAGCTCGGACGCAGGCACGAAAGCAGGCGCCTCTGGGAGGAATCGGGCCGCGGTCTGGCAGATCGGGCCGAAGTCGCGCTCGGCGATCACCACGCGAGGGCGAGAGGTCTGGCAGATGTGCACCTGCTGGTCCACGTAACGGGTGAGGCGTTGGAGCCCTTCCAAGATGCCAGGGAGAGGTCGGCCTACCCCTTTGCCCTGTCGCCACCGTCGGGCTGAGGGCCGGCGGAGGAGCCAATCGATCATCCATCGTGCGGGGACGTAGGTGCGGCTGATCCTGGAGGCGCCCAGCGCGCGCAGCAGGCCCGCCGGGAGGAGGAATGGCGGGTAGGTGGGAACCGCCACCGCACCGGCCAGCCAGGCGCCGAACAGCGCTTGAAGAATGGGTCGCCCAGTGGGGAGCATGATCAACACCCGATCGCCGGTTCGGACGCCCAGTTCCTGGAGGAGCCCCGCCACCCGCTCGGCCTCCTGGCAGAGCGCCCCGAACCGGACCGGTTCTCCCGGGTCGAGCCCACGAAGCAGATAGCACCAGGCCACCTCGGGGTGATGTTCCGATCGATAGCGGAGCACCTCGCCGATCGTTTCCGATGTCAGTATGGCGGCCATGGAAAAAGGTTCGGGAGGATCGGGCCGCAGTGAGGAGGCTGTCATGGTCCCCCTACCGCCTAATGACGCAATTCAGCTCGGCGCGAGTCATGATCCGGTCATTCCTTCCGCCGCGGCGGCTCGCTTCGATATGTTCCTCGACCGGCCTCTCTGGACGTCTTCACGATAAGAGGCCGATAATTGACATGGTGTCCATTCAACATCGCGATGGCCCGTGCCCCCTCTTCTCGCGTGGCCATCTCGACGAAGGCGTATCCCTTGGACCGGCCCGTGGCCTGATCCCTGACGATCTCGATCGATATCACCCGACCAGCCCTCTCGAAGAGCGCTCGGAGTTCATCAAGGCCGATATGCTCTTCCAGATTGCCCACGTGTAATCTGCTCGACAGCATGGCTATTCTGAGTCCCCTGACGTGGAGATTCCCACCGCTATCACCAACTCTCACTATATGTTGCCCCAAGTGAGTTTTAAAGATTCGGACTTGTCTGCCTCCTCTGCACAGCAGCGGAGGGCCTTCCGAAACTCGCGCAAGTCGCGCTTATTGATCTCACGACTGGCCCCAAGGGTGTGGTAGAGGGCGGCGGGATCGTGATAGGCCTGCTCGGTGAGCTTGGCTGCTGCGGCGAAGGTCCGCAGAACCTTCTTGTCGACGATTGGACCCACCACGGGCTTTGCGATGCGGGCCAGGACCCCGAGGACGGGGTTGTCGATTCGGAGGTACCCCCGGACATCGTTGATCACGCGGCTCTCGTCGGTCTGATCGGTCCGGTGCTCGTATACCATGACCAGCACGATCCGGCCACGGATGGTGGGGAGAAACCGTTTCACGAATGTTCCTCTGGCGAGATAAATCCGCTTCCCCGGCGCGGCGTCTATCAACTCAAAGGTCCCGGTCGCGCCGTGCGCATCGTCTCCCCAGAATACACCGTCGCGTTCCTGGATGATTCGGTACTTGACGATCCCTAAGATCCTTCCGGCAGTCGCGGCGAAATCAGGGTGTTCGATTAAGAAGTCGAAGACCGGCTGGCGACTCTTGACGGTGATCCCGAGCACGTCCCGAAAGAAGATGGCCTGTTCGGTGACCTCGCGCAATCGTTGCTGAGCGGCGACGTCCAGCCTTTTCCAGGGGATGTCAAGGCTCTGCCGAGAGAGGTCCGCTGCTCCCGAGGCCTCCACCATCAAGGCGACCAGGGCGAGTGTGCCGTAGAGCCTGCGCCGCGTCGTCACCCGCTTCTCTCCCCATCGTTACGCGTCGGTTTTGAAGTTGACTTAGCTTGGATAGCATATTATCCTCAGCGTGGCAAGAAATTGTGGGGGAGAAAACGTCGTGCAGCAGCAGACAGAGCGTAGGATCTGCCCCGGCTGCGAGGGGAATGAAAGGGTCTCGTGTCCCGAATGCCGAGGGGGTGGAGGGACTTGGGAATCCGGTGGTGGGATCTCCGCCTGCGAACGATGCGGCGGCGACGGGATGATCCCGTGTCCCGACTGCAATGAGACCGGCCTCCTCCTGGCTGGCGAATAGGGTAACGATGGTCCTCCCTACTCTTCGCCCAACACAGCAAGGGCCTGCACTGACGCAGGAGCTTGCTGTGGTTCGGGAGCTGCTCGGCCGTCTCGAAACTAAACTTCGGGAGAACGACCCCGAGCGGATCTGCAAAGAGGATGATCAAAAGCTGCGCGGTGCCCTGCAGCGCATCGGCGACGAACGGTTGACCCGGTTCACCTTGGCCTATGCAATCTGCGTCAGGGGACTCACCGCGCCCATGGCCTCCGGTGCCTGGAAGCGGGAACTGGCGCAGGAGGTGGACGAGGCCCATCGTCGTGTCCTGGCCCGTGTGGAAACACTGGAGCGCCTTGCCCGGTCCTCGATAGGACGCCTATTGTTGTGGCTTCAGGCGATCCTGCAGCGGATCTTCCCTCGACCTGTCAGTCCCCAGCGTCCGTTTTCGCCCGAGGAGAATGGCAATCTGCATCGGGCTGCCCGGCCGTGAGTGGAGCGGGCGAACGGACTGTCGTGAGGGAGTGAACGTCCATCGAACAAGGCATGGCTGGCGGGACGACGGAAAGGCGACGGCGTAAGAGCACCCTCGTCTCGTGGATTTCCCTCCTCGGCCTCGGCGTCATCGTCGTGATGGCGTTGATGTTCAGTCTTTCTCCTCCACGCGGGCCAGTCAGCTTGGGGGAGGCTAGCCTCGCGATCAGCTCTGATCCGGATCCGCCACGACTCGGCCTCAACAAGCTGCAGGTCCGCTTGGCCTCGGCAGACGGCAGGCCGATCTCTGACGCCAGGGTCGAGATGAAGTACGGCCGGGAAGAGATTGGCATGCTGACCCTGGCTCCCATGGAGGCCTCCGGGGAAGGTGTCTATCGATCCGACGTCGAGTTTGATGCGCCGGGTGCGTGGCAGGTCATTCTCACGCTCAAGCGGGAGGGCGCGTCCGACCTCACCACGAAATATCTCTACAACGTGGCCTCTTCCTCCAGTGGCGGCAAGGCCCTCACCGGGACGGTGCGGCTCGCCCCCGCTCTGGCCCGGAAGATCGCCCCGGGCGATGTCCTGTTTGTCATTGCCCGGAAGGGGCCAGGACCGCCTCTGGCAGTGAAGCGCATCGCCAACCCGGTATTTCCCGTCTCCTTCCGTCTTGGCCCGGAGGACATGGTCATGGGTGGAGGCCAGTTCGAGGGGGAAGTGTCAGTGATCGCCCGTGTCAAGAAGGGGGGCGTCGCCGGGCCTGCGCAGCGGGGGGATCTCGAAGGTTCACCAGTGGGAAATCGGGTGAAGATCGACGGCGCGCCGATCGCAATCGTGATCGACCGGGAGCTCTGATTCATGAACACCGACGACGGCGAGCGGTTGCAGGTCTCCTGGATGGCGAGGCACGAGGGCGGAAGCCATGCAGGGGTGGAGTGTGTGCGGTGCGGCCATCCTGTTCCTGATCTTTTTCTGGGGTGCAAGGCGCCGTGTCGCAACTGCCGGTTTCTGTACCCCGCGGGCGACTGTTCAGACTGAGGGCGTATGTCGGAGAGAGCGGCGGGTCAGATGCGCTCCATCATCCCGGCCGGGATGACCATTCGCGGCAAGATCGAAGGGTCAGAGGAACTGACCGTGGCGGGAACCGTGGATGGCGAGGTCCATTTGCGCGGGACCCTGCGCCTTTTGGAGGGCGGGCGCCTGCGTGGACAGGTCACGGTCTGGGAGGCAGTGATCGCCGGGCGAACGGAAGGGACCGTGATGGCGTCGGACCGGGCCGAGGTCCTCGCCACCGCCCAGGTCGAGGGCGAGATCCGGGCCAGGCGCTTGACGATTGTGGAAGGAGCCCTGGTCAACGGCAGGATGGTGGCTGGCCCGGCCGACGCGGGCCTCTCCAAGCTCCAGCTCATCGAGGAGGCGGTCCGATGGGAGGAGGCCCGAAGGCTTCCGCTGGACGAAGGCGGCGGAGCGGGCTGATCATCCCGTAACGGGGGCGACAGCCGACCGGAATCATGGTGGGAAAACTGATCCGATGGCTGATCATCTACCCGCTCATCGGCCTGCTGCTCTATGTCGGTTATCCGTTCCTTCTCAGGGGAATCGGGCGGTATCTCGTCACCGAAGATCCGCTGGAGAAAGCCGGCGCGATCGCGGTGCTGACGGGCGACGGCGGCGTCGCCCGGACGCTCGAAGCGGTAAGACTGTACCAGGATGGGTATGCACCCATCATCATCCTGACACATCAGCTCCTGCCGAAAGGGTACGAGGCGTTAGGACGGCTGGGGATCACCGTGCCCGAGGAGAGGGATATCCAGTGGATGGTCCTGAAGGCAATGCGGGTCCCGCGTGCTGCCGTCTTGCAGGTAAAGGAGCGGGCCAACAGCACTCAGAGCGAGATGATCTACCTCACTCGCCTTTTGGAAGAGAACAGGATACGGTCCGTCATCCTTGTCACGAGCCGGTCGCATTCGACGCGGGCCAGGAAAATCCTCGCCAGGACTTCCGGCGGGCGAATCGCGATCATCAGCCGGCCCACCCGGTATGATAGCTTTGATCCCGACGGCTGGTGGCGTTCTCGCCTGGATGCGAAAGAGGTCCTGATGGAGTACGAGAAGCTGCTGAACTACTGGGTGGTGTCAGTGGGCTCCAACCTCACCGGCTGGCTGAGGGGGCGAGGCCGGGCCGCCGCTACCGCCGAGGCCACAGCGTGAGCACCGACCTGTGAGACGGGAAGGAATGCGGAGCAACATGAGGGCAGAGTGCAACGGAGATGACGTGGGGTTGACTCTCAGTGCCACTGAAGCCCGGTACCTGCTCAGGGTTGCGCAGGAGACGGTGCTCGGCATCGATCTGGAACACAGCCGAAGCGCCGCAGAGGGCTACGAAGAGCTGCAACCGGAAGCGGTCGAGGCCCGTCGCTTTTTCCGGGACTTGGCTGGCCAACTCGAAGCCGCCCTTGGTGCCCAGGGCGGCATTCAGATTCGAGAAAACCGCTGATGGAAAAACTCAGCCGTATTCGTACTGGAAGGAAACCAATGCAGAGCGAACAGACGCAGGGCTGGCGAGTGGGTCAGGCCATTGATGGATTGATGGATGGAGGAGCGCGCCATGACAGAGAAGAAGGGGATGTTTGACACGATTCGGGAAGTGCTGGGGGGCCCGAGCCCGGAGCCGGCGCGGCACACTCCGATGATGGAGATGCCGATGATCGCTTTTGTCGTCGGCGAGAAGATTCAGATTCATGGGGAGTTGACCGGGGAAGGCGATATCCAGCTCATGGGTGCCTTTCGCGGGACAATCGATCTCGCCGGGACGATCGTGATCGGAGAATCGGCCCAGGTGGAGGCCGACATCGCAGCCACAAACATTATTGTTGGCGGCCACGTGAAGGGCAACCTGATCGCCAGCGGACGGGTCGATCTCCTTCCGACCGGCAGCGTGACGGGTAACGTCAAGACCGGCAGCATCGCCGCCGCGGAGGGTGCCTCCTTGAAGGGCGAGATTGAAATCGATCGTCGGCAGCCCCGAAATCAGATGGACACGTGAAAGGATCGATTGGGGTAAGGCCACTAGGGCGGCCAAGAGGCTCGGTGCCATAAGACTGCTCACCATGCTGAGGAAGCAGCATGGCTACGTATGGTCTCCTCGCGGGCTCGCCGGTTGACCGGAGGGCGAGCCGGTGATAGGAACGAGGTCAGCATTGTTGTGATGACGCCGGCTCTGGTCGATGACAGACCAAATTAGGGGAGACTGATGCTTAAAACTATCCTGATCATCCTTATGCAAGTGGTGGTGATGACCGCTGGCGACTTGCTGCTGTCCAAGGGGATGAAGCAGGTGGGTGATATCGCCGTCCTGAGCCCGACGCTCTTCTTCATGAAGATGTCCCTCACCGTCCGGAACGTCTGGATCCTTACAGGCGTTGCCTGCCTCGCGATTTCCTTGCTCCTATGGCTTGCCGCTCTCTCGCGCGCCCCTCTCAGCCTGGCCGTTCCGATGACGGCAGCAGCGTACATTCTCAACGCCTTCGCAGCGAAGTACGTGTTGCTGGAAACAGTCTCTGCCCTGCGATGGACAGCTACAGGTATCATTGCCCTGGGCGTCCTCATGTTGATGAAAAGCTGAAGCGGCAATCGTAGCGACGCCCCAAAGCACGCACACCCCTCCTGCCGTTTAACCTCTCTCTTTTCGCCCGTGTGAATCACCACAGCCCAAGGTGTTGTGCCCTCGTCCGAGGGGTACGGGAACCTGCGTAACATCGAAGCCCCCCTCGAAGAGCCTGCCTTTATCCTCCTTCCCCTATGCGTGAATCAACGGATGCTCCCCGCCAAGGGCAAGACTCGAACTTCGTTTGTGGACGGTCGCGGCCCGGATTTTCGAATCAAGGTGGCGGTGATGTGTTCTGAGTCCATCGATGGGGAGAAATAACCTATCTTGAGTGTAAAAAGTTCCTCGCCGCAAATTGTCACTGCCCAGGCAATTTCTTGTCACCGCTCGGGGTCGATGGAGTGGCCGCCGAAGTTGTAAACTCTCGCCCCATCCCATTTCATTGAAGGGCCCACGGCCTCCTATCGACCTGGCATGGGTCGAATGAGAACTCAGAGGTGAACCTCGAACCTAATGGCATCAGAATTGCTCATAGCCTTCTCACAGCACTTTCGTCTCATGAACTCCACTCAAGAGGAGGAAAAGCGACATGCGAGCAAAGACCCTAGTTATCACTACCATCTGTCTACTTGTATCTGCTCTCTCGCTGCCCGCAGTAAGCCATGCCAAGAACGGTGGTTCAGGTTCGAGTTCGACAACTCAGACTCGAGTCGCGGCGGAGCTTACACCAGCCTGCCCAGACGCCGAGCCAGGTGCCGAGGGCATGGCAAGGCGGGACACCAGGACCCGTAATGCTGTCGTGCGGAGCGACCAGTTCATGGGGCATGTCGAGGTCTCAATCCCGAATGGCCTCGGGATCACGGACCCCGCGACTGCTGATATCCGCCTGAAATTGAGTAAAGGCCCTGCGGCCTGTCCACCCACCCCCTACGCTGAATGCCGCCTTGTATTGGATGAGGTCGAGGTGGAGGAGGAGGATGATGGGGTCCAGACCAAGGCAGAGTACGTCGTAAGGGTTCGCATGGAAAGGGGAACCTTGCGAATGAAGGGGACGTGCGAT